>CAZXYL010000419.1:0-1698 GCA_964644915.1 uncultured Geminicoccaceae bacterium | reverse complement strand
CAGGCCGACGCTTTCGCCTATTTCGCTCTGGAGCGGTACGAGGACGCGATCGAGAGTCTCGAGAACGCGATCCACCGCAATCCGAGCTCCGTGCTCTCGCATGTCTACCTGGCCGCGAGCTATGCCAACGCCGGCCTCCTCGCCGAGGCCGAATGGGAGGTGGCCGAGCTCCTTACGCTCGACCCCGAGCTTTCGCTTCGAGACGTGCAGGAGTGGGCCCCGTTCACGCACCCCGAACCGCTCCGGCGTCTGATCGAGGGCTTGCGCCAGGCCGGGCTGCCGGAGTGAGGTCGGCGCCTATGGCGCGGCACGGCGGCCGGTATGGCAGGGACAGGAAGGTCATCCAGGAAGGAGCAGCAGATGAGGCGCGTCGTTCTGCCCGGGCTCTTGGCAGCTTTCGTATTGGGAGCGTCGCCGGGGATGAGCACCGACCCGGCCCGGTACGAGATCGAAGGAGGGCGCAGCATCCCGAACTCGCTCACCGGCGAGCCGGGCGACCCCGAGAACGGGCGCACGATCGCGATCGAGCGAAGGCTCGGCAACTGCCTCGCCTGCCATCAGATCCCGGCCCTGGCCGACGTGCCGTTCCACGGCGATGTCGGGCCGAGCCTCGCCGGCGTGGCGAGCCGCTACGGCGAAGGTGAGCTGCGCCTGCTGGTCGTGGACCCCAAGGTCGTCAACCCCGACAGCATCATGCCCGCCTTCCACCGGAGCGACGGACTCTTCCGTGTCATGGCGGAGTTTGAAGGCAAGCCGATCCTCTCGGCCCAGCAGGTGGAGGACGTGGTGGCCTTCCTGCGCACGCTCGAGGACGACCGGGAGACGAGCCTGCCGATCCGCGCGGTGCAGGCCCCGCATGAGGGCGCGCCCCTGCCGGTGCCCGCCGGCAGCACCCTCAAGGAGCTGATCTCCGGTTACTGGTTCCAGAACGAAGAGACCCAGGCGATGCAGGACGACGACCTGCTCAACCCCGGCTTCTTCTGGGTCGAGCGCGGCGCCCAGCTCTGGCACGAGGCCGAGGGTGCGGCCGGCGAGTCCTGTGCGAGCTGCCACGGCGATGCCGAGGACACGATGCGGGGTGTCGGCGCCGCCTATCCGAAGTACCGCGCCGCCAGCGGCAAGGTGGTCAATCTGGAGCAGCAGGTGAACATCTGCCGGAGCGAGCACATGGAGGCGCAGCCCTGGGAGTTCGGCTCGGATGAGCTGCTGGCCATGACCGTCTTCGTGAAGCATCAGTCACGGGGGCTGCCCGTGATCGTCGAGATCGACGGGCCGGCGGCGCCATTCTTCGAGCGCGGCAAGGCCCACTTCCATGAGCGGCGCGGCCAGCTGGACATGAGCTGTGCGCAGTGCCACGACCTGAACCACGGCAAGCTGCTGCGGGGCGACCTGCTGAGTCAGGGGCATAGCAACGGCTACCCCATTTACGCGACCGGGGACGAGAGCGCCCGGCCCCTGCACAAGCTGCTCTGGCACTGCAACGAGCTGATGCGCTCGACGCCGTTCGACGTCCTCTCGGACGAGTTCGTGGCGCTCGAGCTGTTCCTCGCCTGGCGCGGCCAGGGCCTGCCGGTGGAGGTCCCGGGCGTGCGCTGGTGAGCCGGCCAGGCTGGGTCGGGACCGCCACGCCCGCTGCACGTCGCCAAAGGTGGGTGGTGGGTCAGTTTGAATCGTCGCTCCTATACGTAGGAGGATGCG
>CAZXYL010000418.1:0-12610 GCA_964644915.1 uncultured Geminicoccaceae bacterium | reverse complement strand
ATGTCCTCCAGCAGGTTCGCCACGTAGTCGCCGACCTGCTTGCGCGCCTCCTCGGCGCGGATCAGCACGATGAGACGCACGGGCCGGCCCTCGTAGGTCCAGAGACCATTCACCTGGCGGGCACCCAGTGCCTCCATCTGCTCGCGGATCACCTGCTCGGCCCGTTGCGGGGCGTGCTGGTACTGCAGCTCCAGGGCTCTGGCGACGTCGGCAAGCCGCGCGTAGTCGGGAAAGGCGGTATTGAGCGGCAGCACCCGCGGTACCGCGAGCCCCCCGTAGATCTCCTCGGCGATGTGGCGGCGGTTGACCAGCCAGTTGAGCGCCTCCCGGATCTCGGCCACGGCGAAGGGGTTGAGCTCGCCGTTCGCCAGCACCGGCCCCGCCGGGTTGAGGGTGAGCTCCGCGGACGAGCCGTAGGACAGCTCGTAGGCCGCCCGCTCGGAATCGCGCAGCCGGTGGAAGACCGTGGTGTTGGTGATCCCCTGGGCGAAGACGTGGATCGAGCCGCCCTCGATCAGGGCCGCGATCTTGCCGATGTCGCCTTCCTGGGTGAAGACGATCTGGTCCACGATGGCGCCGCGCCGCCCCTCGAGCTCCGGCCCGGCCGTCTCCGCCGCGGCCGGTGCCGGCCCGCGCTCCAAGACCGCCGGCGCGCCGCGCAGGAAGATCGCCGCGGCCGCAAGGAGGAGCACGGCAACCGCCACAAGTCCTGATCTACGCCTCATCCCGACGCCTTTCGCACCCATGGCACCCCTGCCGCACTTCGTGATCGGCTTCTATACCCCACGAGCACATCCTCATGGGGTCCCGTTGGCTCTCCGCTTCTGACCCCCGCCCTGGTCAAGCCATTATCTGTTGTGCGACGGGGCGGTGGCCAGCCTTCCTGCCGGCGATTGACGGTCGCCGCCGGCGGCGTCGATGGCCGTTGCCCGGCCGCCTCTGCTCTGCTTTAAACGAAGGCAATCAAACGCTCGGCAGAAAGAGGCGGCTGGCGCGTGAGACTGTGCGCCGCCAAGCCCGAGAGGAGCAGCACGATGGCAGGGAGCACGCGTCATTTCGGAGGTCTCGCTCTGCTGGCCGGCACGCTGGTCGCAGCCACGCCGGCGCTCGCCCAGGTGCCCGAAGGCGCCCAGCTGCCGGTCGCGGAAGAGCATCTGACCGCCGAGCTGCCGGAAGCGAGCCCGCACTGGGTGTACATCATCGATCCGGTGTTCCCCCACCTGATCGCGACCAAGCTCTGGATCGTCGACGGCGACGCGCTGGACGTGGTCGGCATGATCAGCGCCGGCTACACCGCCAATGCGGCGCTGGCACCGGACGCCAGCGAGATCTACCTCGCCGAGACCTACTGGTCGCGCGGCACCCGCGGCGACCGGTCGGACATGGTCACCACCTACGACGCGCGCACGCTGGAGGCGACCGGTGAGGTCATCCTGCCCGAGGGCCGCTTCCTCGTGGTGGTCAAGAAGAACGTGGCCGCACTCTCCAACGACGGCCGCTACATGCTCTCCTTCAACATGGACCCCGCGACCACGGTGAGCGTGGTCGACGTCCAGGAGCAGTCCTACGTCACCGACATCGAGGTCCCGGGCTGCGCCCTGATCTACCCGATGGGGCCGACGCGCTTTGCGATGCTGTGCGCCGACGGGGCGTTCCTCACGGTCGACTTCGAGGACCCGGAGAACCCCGAGATGACCCGCGGCGAGCCGTTCTTCGACGCCGAGGAGGATCCGGTCTTCGAGCACGCCGGCTTCGCGCAGCAGGAAGGGCGTGCGTACTTCGTCTCCTACGGCGGCACGGTCTATCCGGTCGATTTCACGGGCGATCAGCCCGAGGTCGGAGAGGCGTGGTCGCTGCTGGCCGAGGACGAGGAGGGCGAGTGGTGGCCGGGCGGCTGGCAGCTGGTGAGCTTCCACCCCGGGAGCAACCGCCTGTTCGTGCAGATGCACGAGGGGAGCCGCTGGAGCCACAAGGAGGCCGGCACCGAGGTCTGGGTGTACGATGTGGAGAGCCAGGAGCGGGTCCACCAGCTCGAGCTCACCACACCCGCCTGGTCCCTGATCGTGACCCAGGATGACGAGCCGCTGCTGTTCACGGTCGACGGCGGCGGGCTGACCTCGGTCTACGACGCGACCAGCTACGAGCACCGCGGCGACGTCGAGGAAACCGGGATCTCACCGCACATCCTCTACGTGGTCGGCGAATAGGGGTAACCGGCCGCATGGACCTGGTCGTCGATCCCGTGGTGGTGTGGACAGCACGGCTGGTGCTGGCAGCCGTGTTGGGCGCGGCCGCGATCGGCAAGCTGCGGGCACTCGAGGGGTTCGTGGGCGTGGTCCACAACTACCGCATCCTGCCGGCGGTCCTCGTGCGCCCCGTCGCCTACGGCCTGCCTGCGCTCGAGCTCGCGGTGGCCCTGGGTCTCCTGATCGGGCCGTTCCGGCCGCAGGCCGCGGCGGCCGCGCTGCTGCTGCTTCTTGTTTTCGCGCTCGCCATGGCCATCAACCTCGCGCGCGGTCGGGTGCACATCGACTGCGGCTGCTTCGCCGCAGCCCTGCGCCAGCGCCTCAGCTGGGGTCTCGTCGGCCGCAACTTCGCGCTCGCCGGCCTGGCTCTGGTGGCGCTGCCGCAGACCGTAGCGGTGCGCCCGCTCGTCTGGCTCGACGTCGTGACGATCGCGGCGGCGACCGCGAGCGCGCTGCTCCTCTACATCGCCTTCAGCCAGCTGCAGGGCATGACCCTGCCCCGACGAGAAACGGGGGAGGCGCCCCGATGATCGAGGTGCTGCTGGTCTCCCAGGCGATCCTGTGGGTGTTGGTGGTCGCGCTCGGCATCGTGATTCTCGCCCTGGTGCGTCAGATCGGCGTGCTGCACGAGCGCGTGGCGCCACTGGGAGCTCTGATGACGGATCACGCGGTCGATGTCGGGCAGGCGGCGCCCGTGATCGCGGTCACCGGCCTGCGCGGCGAGCAGCTGCGGCTCGGGGGCGCCAGGGAGGACGGCAGGAGCCAGCTCCTGCTGTTCGTCTCGCCCACCTGCCCGATGTGCAAAAAGCTGATCCAGGTCGCGAAGTCGTTCATGCGCAGCGAGCGCGGGCAGCTCTGGCTCGCGTTCGTCGGTGACGGGGACCTCGCGGAGCAGGAGCAGCTGGTGCGCGCGCACCGGCTCGAGGGGTTCCCTTACGTGATCTCGCCGGTGGTCGGCATGACCTATCAGGTCGGCAAGCTGCCCTATGCCGTGCTGATCGACGAGGCAGGCGTGGTACGCGCCAAAGGACTGGTCAACAGCCGCGAGCACCTCGAGAGCTTGCTGGTGGCCAAGGAGACCGGCTACGCTTCGCTGCAGCAGTATCTCGGGGTGGCGGGCGCCGCCGGGCCGGCGCAGCAGGCCGATGCGGTCGCCGCCGTGGAGGCGCGCTGAGATTTCTTCAGGGAGGGGACAAGGCGATGACACAAGCCAAAGGCAATCCCTTCGACCGGGCGATGGAAGGTCTGACGCGCCGGGTGGCGCAGCGGACCTCGCGTCGCAGCTTCCTGACCCGGCTCGCCGCCACCATAGCCGGCGGCATGACCGTGCCGCTGCTCCCGGTCGATCGCACCATCTTCGTACGCACGGCGCGCGCCTCGGAGTTCGCCGCCACCGCCCAGACGACCGATCCGACCCAGTGCAACTACTGGCGCTACTGCGCGCATGACGGCTACAGCTGCTCGTGCTGTGGCGGTGGGCCGTCCACCTGCCCGCCGGGCTCGCACCCGGCGCCGACCTCGTGGGTCGGCAGCTGCATCAACCCGGACGACGGCAGGACCTATCTGATCGCGTACCGCGACTGCTGCGGCAAGGATAGCTGCGCGCGCTGCCCGTGCCTCGGCCTCGAGGGCGAGATGCCCATCTACCGGGCGCAGCTCAACAACGACATCATCTGGTGCTTCGGCGCGCCGTCCATGGTCTACCATTGCTCCTCGGCGGCCCTGATCGGCGAGGCATGAGGCGCCTGGCGCTCGCCGGCGCGCTCGCCCTGTCGCTCGCGGCACCCGCGCAAGCTGCCGAGGGTGAGGACATCTATGCCGAGACCTGCGCCGCCTGCCATCAGGCGGATGGGGGCGGCATACCGGGCGTGTATCCGCCGCTCGCCGATCGGCTGGGCACCTTCGTGCGCGTCACCGAGGGACGGTCGTACCTCGCCCGAGTTCTGATTTATGGCCTGTTCGGGCCGATCCGGGTCGAGGATCGCCCCTACAACGACCTCATGCCACCGCTTCCGCATGCCGACGACGCCGAGCTCGCGGACGTTCTCAACTATGTGCTCACCGAGCTCGACCCGGAGGATCTCCCGGCCGACTTCGAGCCGTTCACCGCCGCGGAGGTCGCGAGCTATCGGACACCGGCTGCCACGCCGTCCCAGATGCGCGGCGAGCGCGAGGCGTTGATCGAGAAGCTGCAGCGGGAGAGCCGGTTGCCGCGCCCGGTGCCGGTGATCGCCGGTACCGCCGAGGACTATTCGCGCCAGTGCCAGGGCTGCCACCGGGCGGACGGCATGGGCGGGCCGGGCGCCGTGCCGCGGCTGCGCGCGTTCGCCGGCTGGTTCACCCACCTGCCCGAGGGGCGCGACTATGTCGCGCGCGTGCCGGGCGTCGTCTACGCGCCGATCGACGACCAGCGGCTCGCGGACGTCCTCAACTGGATGCTCTCGACCTTCAGCCCGGACGAGCTCGCGCCCGATTTCGAGCCTTACACGGCCCAGGAGGTGGCGGCCGCCCGCGCCCACCCGGTCCAGACCGTCAAGTCCACCCGGAAGCGTCTCGTGGCGGAGTTGCAGGCGGCGGGCATCGTGCCGGCCGACGACGACGGGCTCGGACCGCGCCGGGACTGAGCCGCAGACCGGGCGAGATCAGCGCACCTCGAGCACCGCCATCATGCCCTGATCGCCATGCTCGGCGATATGGCAGTGGTAGAAGCTCTTCCCTCTGTAGCTCTTCAGCGGCAGCAGGAGCTCGACGCGATCCCCCGGCCGCAGGTTCACCATGTCGCGCCAAGCGCGGAACGGCTCGGGCCGGCCGTTGCGGGCGATCACCTGGAAGTACCAAGTGTGGGTGTGAAACGGGTGGTCCATGGTGCCGACATTCTCGACCTCCCACAGCTCCAGATCGCCCACCCGGGCGCTGACGTCCACCCGATCGGGATTGAACGGTCGCCCGCTCATCAGGAACATGGCCATGGTGATGCGCCGCCGCACGGCGGCATCTTCCGTCCTCAGCACCGGCAGATCCGCAAGGCGCTCCGGTAACTGGGCCGGCTGCGGCCGTGGGGGCGGCTCCAGAGTCAGGAGCGCCTCCCGGCGGGAGCGCGAGGGGACCCGACGGTCGTAGGGCAGATCCATCAAGGCCAGCGGACGGTTGTCCTCGAACAGGATGAGCAGGTCGGCCCGCTCGCCCGGGACGAGCAGCACCTCCGAGAGCGCCACCGGGCGCTCGAGCATGTGGCCGTCGGCGGCGATCAGGTGCAGCGGCTGGCCGTCATCGAGGGCAAGGCGGAAATAACGGGCGTTGCTCGCGTTGATCAGGCGCAGACGCATGAGGCTCGAGCGGGCCCGCAGCGTCGGCTGCAGCGCACCGTTGACGAGCACTAGATCGCCTTCTTTGCCCTTGTGCCAGTCGTGCGGGCGATGCCGGCTCGGGCGACCGTCGTCGAGGGCCAGGTCGCGCAGAAGGATCACCCGCTCGTCGGCCGCCGCGAGCTCGGGCGTCCGGTCGAGCGGGCCGTCGACGATCAGCGGCCCCGCGAGCCCCGCCCAGAGCTGGCGCGCGAGCGTGCCGTGCGCGTGCGGATGGTACCAGTAGGTGCCAGCCTCGCCCTTGGGGATGGTGAACTCGTAGGTGAAGCGCTCGCCGGGCGGCAGGTGTAGCCAGGTGTTGTCGGCACGCCCGGACGGCGGCACGTGCAGGCCGTGGAAGTGTAGATTGGTCGCCTCGGGCAGCCGATTCACGAAATGCAGCCGGACCGTCTCGCCCTCACGGGCGCGCAGCATGGGCCCGGGAAAGCGGCCGCCGTAGGTCCAGAGCCGGGCCCGCCCGCCGGCGAGCCGGACCTCGCGCGCTACGGCCTCGATCTCGTACTCGACGAGGCCGGGTTCCGGCCGACGGGCGCGCGCGAGCGGCACCGCGGGCAGCTCGCGCTCACCCGCAGCGGCGCGCCGCGCCAGAGCCAGACCGGCCGCGAGCCCGCCCGCCAGGCCCAGGGCACCGCGTCTGGTCAGCGGGGCAGCCGGTCTGCGCCCCACCGGCCGCGCCGTCATCCGATCAGTCTCTTTATGGCTTGCAGCATTTGGGGGCATTTAGCCTTGAATTGCTTACGGCGAATAGGCTTGAGCGCAAGTTCGACCGTCAGGTCCGATATCCAAGCGCGGCGCGACGATCTCCGGGAGGTCGAATTCTCCCGAGGAGCATCAACAGGTGCTTGCCATCGAGGTCGAGGCGGAGCGATGCTCGTCGGATCAGTTCGGTGCCGGCAAGCGCGTCGGTCGGCCCTCGACCCGCGCCGCTCGTGGAACAAAGTTGCCGCCGCCGATGTTGGTCGGGAGAGGGCTTTTCGCGCCCGGGTCCCTGGCGCGAAGGGGGCCAGGATGTTCGAGTCGTTCCTCGAGCTCGTGGTGAACGCCGTCGATACCGCCGCCACGGTGGTCGTGCTGCTGGCACTTTGGGAAGGCCGTGTGCGCGGCCCGATTGGGCGCTGGCTCGGCATGGGAGCGGCCGGCAGGGGGCGCGACGTCGACCATTTCCTGCACGAGGTCAGGCGCTTTGCCCCCCGACAGGCCGGGCACGGGGCCTACTCGGCGCTGCCTCGACCGTGAAAGGGCAGGCCGCCGGAGCGCGGCGAGCGCCCCGGCGGATCATCGGGTCCGTCGGTCAGGAATGGGGGACGTGGCTCGGATCCACGAACCACGGACCGGACGGATCGGCGGCGTGGAGCGCGAACGGGCTCATGCCGAACTGGAAGAACATGCTGTTGAAGCTGGCATCGCACGCGCCGAAGCCCGATGCGCAGGGCGCCCGCTGCACCGCGATCCGGCCGGCCACGATGTGCTCGTTGAAGGGCGCGCTGACGCTGATCGTGGGATCGCCCAGGGTGAAGCTCGGGCCGGCGGCGGAGCGCGCGCTGCCGTCGGCCAGCTCGACGCGGACCACCGGCCGGTACTGACGGTCGTCCGGCAGATCGGCGAACTGCGCCGACCAGGTCTCCGTGCCGGCCGCGGTCTGCTCCGGCGGGGGCGCCGTGCCCTCGAGGCGCACGACGACCCGCGTGATGTCGACATCGCCGGCCGCGGTGCCGGAGACGGTGATGTCCCGTCCCTCGCCGATCTCGACCGGATCGAAGGTGATCTGGACGCCCGGGCCGGGGGTGCGCGGGTTGGCCTCGAAGAAGGCCCAGAGCAGGTCGGTGGCGCTCGGCCCCTTGGGATCGGCGAACGTCCCGGCATGATCGCCGATCCAGGCATGGGACTTCACGAACGGCGGGCCGTCGTAGAAGACGGTCTCGACCACGCTGCGGCCGGAGCCGTCGCCGAACGTGCTGTGCCGGCAGGTCACGCCCTCGCGGGTGCAGCTGCGCTGCTCGGGCGTGTCCGAGGCGCCGTAGCGCGCGATCCAGACGTCCCGGAGATTCTGCCCGTTCCTGGACGGCACGGTCCGGTCGTTGCTCGAATGGACGACCATCATCGGCACCAACCGCTGCTCGTCCGGGCGGCTCTGCTCGGCGGACATCGCGGCGACCAGGTCGGGCACGCTCCGGTGGCGGAGGCCTTCGAGGAAGCACGCATTCGCGACCGCGCAGGCGGTCTCGCCATACGGCAGGCCGGCCACCGAGCCGGCGGCGGCGAAGTCCTCGCTGTAGGCCACGGCCATCACCACCGCCATGGCGGCGCCCGACGACAGGCCGACCACGTAGCGCCGCTCGGGGTCGATGGCGAACTCCGCCTCGACCTCCGCCAGGATGCGGCGCAGATCGCCCGGCTCGCCGCGGTCCTGGTGCTGGTGCTGGTCGAACCAGAAGCCCCAGCAGTTCGAAAGGCGCTGCTCCGACCGGAGATAGTCCCCGATGAAAGGAAAGACCGCGACGAAGCCCTCCCGGTCCGCGAGCTCGACGAAGCGCGTGTCGCGGACCATGTCCTGCTGGGTCTGCGAGCAGCCGTGCAGGACCATCACGACCGGGACCGGCGTGCCGTCCTCGAGACCGTCCGGTACGGCGATCGTGTACTCGCGATCGCGCGAGCCGGGCTGGGTCGAAGCAGCCGGGAGGGTCTCCTCGATGAGGGTCGCGGCCGTCGCGACCTGTGCCGGCGAAATCTGGGCCAGCGCAGCGGCCGCGCCGGCGAGTAGTCCTGAGCGCAGCGTAATTGAGCGCAGCATGTCTGCAATCTCCTCGTCGGTGGCCGACCGGGGTCGGGGCGACGGCGGTCGTCCGGGACGTTCCCTTCCACTTTCGCTGCACTGCGGCATAAATTGTGTGATGCAGCTCACAGGAGGGCAGTAGACCGCGCTCGGTTATACGCCTGAGCGCCGCTTGCGCCTGGTCCGGTCTCGCCGGGTCTTGCCCGAGCGAGCGCCCGGCGCGGGTTAGCCGGCGTCGCGGCGCGCCTGGCCCGCCTTGACGAACTGCGAGACCCGGCCGATCTCGCGCGGGTCGCTCTCCACGGTCGGCCCCTGGTTCGGGTTGGCGCGCATGCCCCGGCCCGCGGTGCGCCCGGCGTCCGGGTGGTGGCGCACCCGGTTCGCGCGCTTGAGCTCGAGCGCCTTGCGCGCGAGCTCCGCCTGGCCGGTGCGCGCCTCCTCCCGCTCCAGCCGCCTGAGTTCGTTGTTCACGCGGCCGAGCGCGTCCGAGAAGATCTCCTTCTTGATCGAGGTACCGGTGTTGTCGGCGGCCGGGCGGGCGCCGCGCGCCGCCGCCTTGCCGCGCATCTCGCGGCGCTGCTGGCGTGCCACGTCGCGCGCCTTGTTCCGGAACTCGCGCAGGCGCCTGGCGGCATCGGCGAGCTCGCTCTTGGACAGCTCAGCGATCGCCGGATGGTGGGTCCGCTCCACCAGCTCGAACTCGGTCTCGGTCAGCATCCGCTTCTCGGTCGCGATCGGCACGCTCATGGAAGGCTCCCCTCGGGTTCGCTGCAGGCAGGGTTCTAGCGGAGATCTGGGCTTACGCCCAGGGGCCGGGGCCGCGCCCGCCGGCCTCGCCCGCGAGCTCGCGCAGGCGCCGGACGCGATCGGCGGTCGCAGGGTGGGTGCGGAACAGATTGTCGACCCCGCCCATGCGCAATGGGTTGATGATGAACAGATGGGCGGATGCCGGGTTGCGCTCGGCCTGCGGGTTGATCGTGCGCTGGGCGAGCTGCTCGATCTTCTGCAGCGCGCGCGCGAGCCACAAGGGGTGGCCGCAGATCTCGGCGCCGCCGCGGTCCGCGATGTACTCGCGCGTGCGCGAGATCGCCATCTGCACCAGCATGGCGGCGAGCGGCGCCAGAATCATGAGCGCGAGCGTGCCGATCAGGCCCAGAGGATTGCGGCTGTCGCGCCCGAAGAACAGGGCGAACTGCGAGAGAAAGCCTATCGCACCGGCGAAGGTCGCGGTGATGGTCATGATCAGCGTGTCGCGGTGCTTGATATGGGCGAGCTCGTGCGCGATCACGCCCGCCAGCTCCTCGGAATCACACGAGCGCAGCAGGCCGCGCGTGACCGCCACCGCGCTGTTCTGCGGATTGCGGCCGGTCGCGAACGCGTTCGGCTGGTCGGTCTCGATGAGGTAGACCTTGGGCATCGGCAGCTCGGCCCGACGCGCGAGCTGGGCGACCAGCCCGTACAGATCCGGCGCGCTGGCCTGCGTGATGGGCCGCGCGTTGTGCATGCGCAGCACCATCTTGTCCGAGTTCCAGTACGCGAAACCGTTCATGGCGAGCGCGAGCACGAAGGCGATCAAGGCCCCGTTCGGCCCCGCGAGCAGGTAGCCGACGGCGAGGAACAGCGCCGTCATGGCGGCGATCAGAAGTCCGGTGCGGAACGTGTTCATCGGCGTGAGACCTCAATTTTCGGCGAATGATACGTAATCGGGCCGCCCGGCCCTTCAAGATCAACGCCGGCGGAGCGTCGGCGTGCGCACCATGCCGTTTTGTGGTCGCATCCGAAGCGCGGGTAACGCTATGATCGGAACCAAACGGCGTGCGGGGGAAGCGCCGATGAACGTGCAGATCTGGGGAACGGCGACATGACCGATCCGGCGCATGCGGAGGTCGAGGGCACCAGCATCACGGTGACCGACGAGGAGGCGCTCGAGCTTCACGCGAGCGGCCGGCCGGGCAAGATCGAGATCACGCCGACCAAGCCGCTCACCACCCAGCGCGACCTCTCGCTCGCCTACTCGCCCGGCGTGGCGGCGCCCTGCCTCGCGATCAAGGACGACCCGAATAAGGCGTTCGACTACACCGCCAAGGGCAATCTCGTCGCCGTGATCTCCAACGGCACAGCGGTGCTCGGGCTCGGCAATCTCGGCGCGCTCGCCGCCAAGCCGGTGATGGAGGGCAAGTCCGTCCTCTTCAAGCGCTTCGCCGACATCGACGCGATCGACCTCGAGGTCGACACCGAGGACGTGGACGCCTTCGTCGAGTGCGTGCGACTGTTGGGCCCGACCTTCGGCGGCATCAACCTCGAGGACATCACTGCGCCCAGCTGCTTCATCATCGAGGAGCGGCTGCGCGAGGCCATGGACATCCCGGTCTTCCACGACGACCAGCACGGCACCGCGATCATCGCGGCCGCGGGCCTGATCAACGCGCTGGACCTCACCGGGCGCACGCTCGATTCCGCCAAGCTGGTGGTCAACGGTGCGGGTGCGGCCGCGATCGCCTGCCTCGACCTCTTGAAGGCCATGGGCCTGCCCAACGAGAACGTGACCTTGTGCGACACGCGCGGCGTGGTCTGGCGCGGCCGCGAGGCCGGCATGAACCAGTGGAAGTCGGCGCACGCCATCGACACCGATGCGCGGACGCTGACGGAGGCGATGCGCGGCGCCGACGTGGCCTTCGGGCTGTCCGCCAAGGGCGCGTTCACGCCCGAGATGATCAAGAGCATGGGCAAGAACCCCATCGTGTTCGCCATGGCCAACCCGGAGCCCGAGATCCGGCCCGAGGCGGTCAAGGCCGTGCGCCCCGACGCGATCATCGCGACCGGACGCTCGGACTATCCGAACCAGGTCAACAACGTGCTGGGCTTCCCTTACATCTTCCGGGGCGCGCTCGACGTGCGCGCGACCACGATCAACGAGCCGATGAAGATCGCGGCGGCTTATGCCATCGCGGCGCTCGCCCGCGAGGATGTCCCGGACGAGGTCAGTCTCGCCTATCGCCGGCGACGGCTCCGCTACGGGCCGGAGTACCTGATCCCGACGCCGTTCGACCCCCGCCTGATCACCCAGGTACCGCCCGCGGTCGCGCGCGCCGCCATGGAGAGCGGCGTGGCCCGCAAGCCGATCGTGGACACCGAGCGCTACGCGGACCAGCTGCGCGCCCGGCTCGACCCGACCGCGAGCCGCATGCAGCTGATCATCGATCGCGTGCGCGCGAACCCCAAGCGCATGGTGTTCGCCGAGGGCGAGGAGGAGCGCACGATCCGCGCTGCCATGGCCTGGCGCAACAACGGGCTCGGCACCCCGATCCTGATCGGGCGCGAGGAGCGGATCGCGGAGACCCTGGCCACCATGGGGCTGAAACAGATCGAGGGGATCGAGATCCACAACGCCAGGCTCAGCGAGCGCAACGCCGCCTATACCGAATACCTCTACCAGCGCACGCAGCGTCACGGCATGCTGTTTCGCGACTGCCAGCGTCAGGTCAACCAGGACCGCAACGTGTTCGGCGCCTGTATGGTCGCGCATGGCGATGCCGACGCCATGGTGACCGGGCTCACCCGCAACTACATCAACGTCCTCGACGACGTGCGCATGGTGATCGATCAGAAGCCCGGCGAGCGGGTGTTCAGCGTCACCATCATGGTTGCGCGCGGGCGCACGGTCTTCATCGCGGACACCACCGTGCACGAGCTGCCCAACCGCCAGGAGCTGGCCGAGATCGCGATCCAGACCGCGCGCACGGCACGCCGCATGGGCTTCCGGCCGCGGGTCGCGTTCCTGTCCTTCTCGACCTTCGGCAACCGTCCGGTGGAGAAGGCGATGCGGGTCCATGAGGCCGTGGAGGAGCTCGACCAGCGCAACGTCGACTTCGAGTACGACGGCGAGATGTCGGTCGACGTGGCGCTCGACCCCGAGCTGATGGCGCTCTACCCGTTCTGCCGCCTGTCGGGGCCGGCGAACGTCCTGATCATGCCGGCGCTGCACACCGCGAACATCAGCGCGACGCTGCTGCAGCAGCTGGGCGGCGGCACCGTGATCGGGCCGGTCCTGCTCGGGCTCTCGAGGCCCATGCAGATCCTGCCCATGAACGCCTCGCTCTCCGACATCCTCAATCTCGCGGCGCTGGCGGCCTACGACGCGATCGGCGACCAGCAGGAGGCGATGCCCCAGGCGGCGGAATAGGGCCGGTTCAGGCGCGCACGCGGGTCTTGTCGGGGTCGTAGAA
>CAZXYL010000417.1:0-1590 GCA_964644915.1 uncultured Geminicoccaceae bacterium | reverse complement strand
CAGCACCACCTCCTCGAGCGCCGGCCGCAGCTGCGCGAAGTCGCTCTTCGCCCGCGCCTCGCGCCAGATCATCTCGGCCTTCGAGGTCGCCCGGGCGAGGGCGCCTACCAGCGCCGGCTCGAGGGCGGTCGCGTGCGCGTGTATACGCCGCATCTCGCGCACATTCGCGGCCTGCCATTCGTCCAGCGTCTCGCCCGCGGCCGCCGCCAGCAGCTCCGCGGTCATGGGATCGGCCAGGATCTCGTGCACGATCTGCTTGAGGGTGGCGATCTGCTCGCCGCGCACGGCGCTGCCGCCGGGCGGCATCATGGCGGCGCGATCCCAGTACAGGATCGCGAGCGCACCCTGGACGTCCGAGCGACGCTTGAAGCGGGCCTCAAGCGTCCGATAGGCGGACATGCGCGGCCTGGCGGTGGGCGGCGGGCGCAGGCGAGAGCACGCGCCACATCAGGAGCGAGATGATGCCGAAGGTGAGGACGCCCGTGGCCTGATGGAGGACGGCCTTCCAGACCGGGACCTCCAGGAGCACCACCAGCGCGCCGGCGCCGATCGCGATCAGCACCATCACCAGAGCAAGTCCCGCGAGCCGACGCAGCGAGGGATGCTCGCGGGCGGCCAAATAGAGCACCAGCACGCCGAACCCGAGCCCGGCGGCCAAAAGGCGATGGGTGAAGTTGAGCCGGACGCTCGGGTCGGAGAGGTCCGGGATCAGCGCGCCATCGCACAGCGGCCAGGTCGAGCAGGCGAGCGAGGAGCCGGTCTTGGCCACCATGGCGGCGCTGACCAGGGTCGCGAACGCGAGCAGCCAGACCAGGACGCTCAGCGGCCGTACCGTGCCTTCGATGCGCGCGCGCGTGCCGCCGCTGCGCTCGAAGACGAGCCAGAGCGCGCTGAACAGGAGCAGCGCGGTGCCGAGATGCAGCGCCACCGACCAGGGGCTGTTCTGGTCCAGCACCGTCACCCCGCCGAGCCCCGCCTGGATCAGCAGGAGGAAGAGCACGACGCCGCCATGGAGCGGCAGCGCCGGATCCTGGCGCCGGGCCCGCCAGCTCAGCACGCCGAGCGCCAGGAGCAGAGGGCCGAGCACGACGCCGGCGAGCAGCCGGTGCACCCATTCCAGCATGACCTGGAAATAGCTGTAGCCGGCGTCCGCGGGGATGTCGCCCGGGAGCGGCACCCAGTGGCCGTAGCAGGTCGGCCAGTCCGGGCAGGAGAGGCCCGAGCCGGTCGAGCGCACCCAGGCGCCGAGCACGATCACGGCAAAGGTCAGGACCAGGGCGGCGCCGCTGGTCCAGCGGAGAGCTCTCACGGGTCCTCTCGCGACTTCAGGCCGAAGGCGATGTAGACCCCGACCAGGGTGAGGGCGAGCCCGTACCAGGTCATCGCGTACTGCAGATGATTGTTGGGCAGCTCGACGACGGTCAGGCCGCCGACCGGCAGGCCGCCCGGGTTCGGGCTGTCGTCCGCCTCGAGCACGACCGGCAGAAGCTCGAGGCCGAGCGCCTGCTCCATGGCGTCGAGATCGTACCAGTACCAGTGCCCCGCCGCCGGCTGGTTGTCCGGCGTGAACCAGTGCTGCTCTTCGCGCTC
>CAZXYL010000416.1:0-7014 GCA_964644915.1 uncultured Geminicoccaceae bacterium | reverse complement strand
CGGTCGAGCAGGCCGGGCTCGATCCGGCGGTGCCGGCCGCGCCCGAGGTGGATGCGGAGGTCGCGGCAGGCGAGCCCGAGGCCGCGCCGGAGTGGGCGCCGTGGTCGTCCCTGAGCCTGGAATCGATCCAGCGGGCGCTCTCCGCCATGCTCGGCGGCGCGTCCGACCCGCCCGAGGATGCCGGGCTGCCGGAGCCCGCGGCGGGCCCGCCCGAGCCGGGCGCGGAGCCTCTCGAGGTGGCGCGCGCGGAACCCCAGGGCCCGGCGCCGCCGCAATTCGATATTGTCCGCATCGGCCCGGACGGGCGCGCGGTCATTGCCGGCCGTGCGGAGCCCGGGACCGAGGTCGAGGTCAGGTCCGGCGAGCAGGTGATCGATCGCGTCGCCGCGGGCCGGCGCGGGCATTGGGTCGCGACCCCGGGTGAGCCCCTGAAGCCCGGCGACCACGAGCTGACGCTGGTCTCCTGGCGGGCCGGGGAACGGCTCCTGGATTCCGAGGAGGTGGTCGTGGTCGTGGTGCCCGAACCACCGCCGCCCCAGCCGCCGCCGGTGGCGAGCTCCGAGCCTCCGCCCCCACAGCCGACGCCGATCGCCGAGGCCGAGCCCGGCGAGGTGCTGGCCGTAGCCGTGCCCAGGGGCGGCGAGGGCTTCGGCCGGATTCTGCAGGCACCGGGCCGGATCAGCGGCGACGGCACGCTGGCGCTGATGATCGTCGACTACGACGAGCATGGCATGACCCGGCTCACCGGCGAGGCGCCGCCGGGCGCGGCGGTGCGGATCTACGTCGACAACCAGCCGGCTGCGGAGGTCATCGCGCAGGCGGACGGCCAATGGACCATCGTGCTCGACGAGCGTCTGCAGCCCGGGACCTACACCTTGCGCCTCGATCAGCTGGACGCCCAGGGCCGGCCGGTGGCGCGCCTCGAGACGCCGTTCACCCGGGTGAGCCAGCCGCCCATCGCGGGCGACATGCAGGTCGACTACGTGGTCGTGCAGCCGGGCAACTCGCTGTGGCGCATCGCCCGGCGCCTGTTCGGCGAAGGCATCCAGTACGTCCACATCTACGACGCGAACCAGGCTCAGATCCGCGATCCGGACCTGATCTACCCGGGCCAGGTGTTCGAGATCCCGAGGGGCATGAGCGCCGCGGGCTGAGTGGCGCTCTGGCGCGGTCTCAGCCGGCCTGCTGCGCCGGCTGGCGGGTCAGCGCGTCGAAATCGCCGATCAGCTGCCGCGTGATCGGGCCGACCTCGAACCGGTACTCGTCGATCTCGCGCACCGGCGTCACCTCGACCGCCGTCCCGGTGAGGAACACCTCGTCCGCTCGGGCGAGCTCCTCGGGCTGGATGTGGCGCTCGACGATCTCGATGCCGCGGGCGCGCGCGAGCCCGATCACGGTCTGGCGCGTGATGCCGTCGAGGAAACAGTCGGGCGTCGGGGTGTGGATCCTGCCGCCCATGACCAGGAACAGATTGGCGCCCGTACCCTCGGCGAGCCAGCCCCGGTAGTCGAGCATCAGCGCGTCGTCGTAGCCCTTGGCCTCGGCGTCGTGCTTGGAGAGGGTGCAGATCATGTAGAGGCCCGCCGCCT
Organism: uncultured Geminicoccaceae bacterium; assembly: GCA_964644915.1. Taxonomy (GTDB): domain Bacteria; phylum Pseudomonadota; class Alphaproteobacteria; order Geminicoccales; family Geminicoccaceae; genus CAZXYL01. The sequence goes on along the minus strand of CAZXYL010000416.1, from coordinate 5,425 downwards.
TGCTCTGGGTCGGCGCGGTCGCGGGCGAGGGCCGCTGGTAGAGGCCGCGGGTCATGCGAATGCCCTTGAGGCGCGCCTCCGGCGTGAAATACGCGGGCCAGGTCCAGGCCGCGATCGCGAGATGAATCCGGCAGCGCTGTGCGGACACCCCCATCATCTCGGCGCCACGCCAGGCGACCGGGCGCACGTAGCCGTCGCCGATGCCGTTGGCGGCGACCACCTGCTTGCAGGCTTGCTCGATCGCCGCCAGATCATAGGGGATCTGGAAGCCGAGCAGATCGGCCGAGTCGAGGAGGCGCCGGGTGTGCTCGGTCAGCTTGAAGATCCGGCCGTCGTAGACGCGCTCGCCTTCGAATACGCAGCTCGCGTAGTGCAGGGCATGGGAGAGGACGTGCAGCTTCGCCTCCCGCCAGGGCACCATGGTGCCGTCGAGCCAGATGAAGCCGTCGCGATCGTCGTACGGGACCAGGGACATCAGACGCTGCCTTTCGCCGGCCGGCGTGATAAGAAGGGCAAAGTTGCGTAGCATCGAGGCGCCATGAGTGTCAACGTAACCGGGCCAAAGTCCACCACGAAGGGTTCACTGACCGCACCGAATCCTTTGTTTCTGCGCGACGAAGAACTGATCCGCGGCATCGAGCTTCTCGACTTCGCCTGGCGCGGCCTGCTCGCCGAGCCCGACCGGCGCCTCGCCGGCGCGGGCCTCGGCCGCAATCATCTGCGGGTCCTGCACTTCGTCGGCCGGGAGCCCGGGATCACCATGACGCGGCTGCTCGATCTGTTGCAGCTGACCAAGCAGAGCGTCTCGCGGCTGGTCAAGGAGCTGGAGGGCCGGGGTGCGCTCGCGCGCCGCCCGGACCCGCGCGACGGCCGGCAGCTGCTGCTCGAGCTGACGCCGCGCGGGCGCGAGCTGGACGAGCAGGTGAACGGTCGTCTGCGGCGCCGGCTGGCGAGCGCCTACCGCGCCGCGGGGGCGGACGCCGTCGCGGGTTACCACAAGGTGCTGCTGGGCCTGGTCGACGAGCGCGCCCGCCGGCGGTTGCACGCGAGCCGTTGATGTCCGCGGTGAGCACGCCCGACCAGTCCGCGCCGCACATCCTGGTGGTCGACGACGACCACCGGCTGCGGCGGCTGCTCCAGCGCTACCTGACCGAGCACGGCTACCATGTGACCACGGCGGGCGACGCAGCCGAGGCCAAGGCGACGCTCAAGAGCTTCGCCTTCGATTTCATGGTGCTGGACGTCATGATGCCCGGGCAGGACGGCGTCAGCCTCACGGGCGAGCTGCGCGCCACCGGGAATCTGCCGATCCTGCTGCTGACCGCGCGGGGCGAGGCCGAGGACCGGGTGAACGGGCTCGCCGCCGGCGCCGACGATTACCTGGTCAAGCCGTTCGACCCGCGCGAGCTGCTGCTCCGCATCGCCACCATCCTGCGCCGGACGCCACCGGCGGCGCCGGCGCCGCAGCGGGTCCGCTTCGGCCCGTTCACACTCGACCTCGAGCGCCAGGAGCTGCGACGCGGCGACCGGCTCGTCCATCTCACCGATGGCGAGCTGGCGCTGCTGCAGGTCCTGGCCGAGCAGGCCGGGCAGGCGGTGACGCGTCAGGATCTCGGTAAGCGCGGCCGCATCGGCGGCTCGGAGCGCGCGGTCGACACCCAGATGGCGCGCCTGCGACGCAAGCTCGAGGCCGACCCGCGCCAGCCCCGCTACCTCCTGACCCGACGCGGCGAGGGTTATGTTCTCCGCCTTGGCAACTAGGATCGGCAGTCTCGCCGCCGCCCGACGCGGGGGCGCGGGGGCGCTGCGGCTTGCGGAGACGGCCGGTCGAGCGCTCCGGCGCGCCGCCCGGCTCGCCGACCCCTGGTTCAGGCTGCTGATGCCGCGCAGCCTGTTCGGCCGCTCGCTCCTGATCGTGCTCCTGCCGCTCCTGATCCTGCAGGCGGTGCTCGCTTATGTCTTCTACGAGCGCCATTGGGAGACGGTGACGCGCTGGCTGGCGCTCGGGCTCGCGGGCGATCTGCGCATGGTCTCGGAGCTGCTCGAGGGCGCGGACAGCCGGCAGGAGCGCAGCCGCATTCTGCAGCTCGCGCGCCAGAGCATGGATCTGGCTCTCTCCCTGGAGCCGGGCGGCACGCTCGTGGTGCCGGTCGAAGGACCGGCCTGGCCGCCCACCAGGCGGCTCGATCGCAACCTGTACGAGATCTTCTCGCTCGAGCTCGGACGCCCGTTCACGTTCCAGACGCGCCCGGTGGATACGCCCAGGCGGATCGCCGTCCAGATTCAGCTCGAGGACGGCGTGCTACGGGTGCTCGCCCCGCGCAAGCGGGTCGACAGCACGACCACCCGGGTGTTCATGCTCTGGATGGTGGGGCTCTCGTTGCTGCTGCTGGTGGTGGCGATCTACTTCCTGACCCGACAGCTGCGACCGATCCGGCGGCTCGCCTGGGCCGCCGACAACTTCGGCAAGGGTCGGGACGTCGGCGATTTCAGGCTGGAGGGTGCGACCGAGATCCGCCAGGCGGGCGCGGCCTTCAATCTGATGCGCAAGCGCATCCTGCGCCACATCGCGCAGCGCACCGAGATGCTGGCCGCGGTCTCGCACGATCTGCGCACCCCGCTCACCCGCATGAAGCTCGAGCTCGCGATGCTCGCCGGCGGGCGCGCGGAGCCTGGTGATCTGGACGATCTGCGCAGCGACGTCGAGGAGATGGTGAGCGTGGTCGACGGCTATCTGGCGTTCGCCCGGGGCGAGGGCGAGGAGACCATCGTCGCGAGCGATCTGGGCGATCTGCTGCTCGAGGTCGCCGAGCGCGCCCGCAATCACGCGACCCGGGTCGATGTGGAGCTCGAGGGGCCGATCACGATTCCGCTCCGACCGGTCGCGTTCCGGCGCTGCATCACCAATCTGGTCGAGAACGCGGCCCGTCACGCGGGCTGGATCGGCATCCGGGCGACGGCCCAGGACGGCCATGTCTGGATTGCCATCGACGATGACGGGCCGGGGATCGCCGAGGAGCAGCGGGAGGCGGTCTTCAAGCCGTTCTACCGGCTCGACCCGTCGCGCAACCCGAGTACCGGCGGCGTCGGGCTCGGGCTCACCATCGCCCGCGACATCGTGCTGGCTCAGGGCGGGGATATCGAGCTGCAGAAGGCTCCGGCCGGGGGCTTGCGCGTGCTGATCCGCCTGCCCCGTTGACGCGCCGCAGGATCATGCGCGCTCAGTGCGCGTCGACCGGCTCCATTTCATGCTGGCGCACGACGCCGAACGCCAGATCGCGCGTCGCGGCGATCGCCAGGAGACCGCCGTCGGCCGAGCAGATGGCGTATGCCTGCTGCCCCTCGTGGGTGACCGGGCGGACATACGCCGAGCCCGGCACGCCAAGGGCAGCGAAGGCTTCCGGTGAGATCGCCCGGACATCGGGCTGCGACTGCATGATCCTCCTCCACACTTTCTGCATCGCGCGCGCCCGGCTCGATCGGCCCCGCGATGTCCGGCACCCGCGCTGGTGCTCCGTCTGGAGCAACGCCGGCGCCTGCACGCCAGATGGTCGCGAAGTCTCTCACGTTCAAGGCTTGCCGGGGGCCCGCACCGGGATGGCGCCATATCAGGGGGCGCCATGACCGGGCCCGGTCCCGAGATGCTGGGCCAGGGGCCCGCTGCCTTGCAGCGACACGGGGCTTCGTCCGTCGTGCTCGCCTCGGCCAGCCCCACCCGCGCCCGGCTGCTCGCGGCCGCAGGGGTCCCGGCACGGCCGCGGGCGGCCACGGTGGACGAGGCCGCGATCAAGGAGGCCCTGCGCGCGGACGGGGTGGCGCCGGGCGAGGCGGCGGTGGCGCTCGCCGAGCTCAAGGCACAGCGCGTGGCCGGGCAGGAGAGCCACGACGCGATCGTGCTCGGCGCGGATCAGATCCTGACCTGCGAGGGGCGCTGGTTCGACAAGCCCGCGGATCTGGCACAGGCGCGCGCGCAGCTCGCAGCACTCGCCGGGCGGCGCCACGAGCTCTGGACCGCGGCGGTCGCGTTCCGGGGCGGCGCTCGTGTCTGGCACCATCTGGCCCAGGCGCGGCTCTGGATGCGGCCCTGTTCCGACGAGTTTCTGGACCGTTACCTCGACGCGGCGGGCGAGGCGGCGCTGGGCTCGGTCGGCGCCTACCAGATCGAGGGCCCGGGTGCGCAGCTGTTCGCGCGCATCGAAGGCGATCGCTTCGCGATCGAGGGCCTGCCGCTCCTGGAGGTGCTGGAGTTCCTGCGCGTCCAGGGCGTGCTCTGGCGCTGAGCGGGGCAGCCGATGTTCGTGCTCGGCCTCACCGGCGGGATCGCCATGGGCAAGTCGACCGCGGCGGCGATCTTCCGCAGCTTCAGCGTGCCGGTGTTCGATGCCGATGCCGCGGTGCACGACCTCCTCGCCCCGGGCGGGGCGGCCGTGGCACCGGTGAGCGCGGCCTTTCCGGGCTGCCTCTTACCCGCAGGCGGCATCGACCGCAAGGCGCTCGGCCGCATGGTGTTCGAGGATCCGGAGCAGCTCGCGGGCCTGGAGGCGATCGTCCATCCGCTGGTCGAGGCGGCGCAGCGCCGGTTCCTCGCGCGCTGCGCGGCGGCCGGCCGACGCCTGATCGTGCTCGACATCCCGTTGCTCTACGAGACCGGCGCCGAGCGCCGCGTCGACGCGGTCGTCGTGGTGAGCGCCCCGGCGTTCCTGCAGGCCCAGCGGGTCCTGCGGCGCGGCATGGCGCCCGACCGGCTCGCCGCCATCCGTGCCCGCCAGATGCCCGATGTGGAGAAGCGTCGGCGGGCCGATTTCGTGATCCTCACCGGCCTCGAGCGCCGGCGCGCGGTCGCCGCGATCGGAGCGATTCTCGACCGCGTGCATGGCCGGCGCGGCCGGGCGTGGCCGGCGCGCTGGCGCGGAACCTGAGCCGGAAAAGCGGCATGATCGCTCTTCGGGGCTCGATCCCGCCGGTCTCGCGTTAATTTTCTGACGGACCCCCATGAGAGGTGAGCGATGATGCGCGAGACCCCGAGACGATGGCTTGGGCGCTGCACGATCCCCCTGATCGGCGCCCTGCTCCTGTCCGCCTGCGAGCATTATGGCAGCCAGGTGACGCTCCGTGGCGACGAGCGCGCGCGAAGCGAGGATTGGCCGGATCCGACGCGTGATCCGGGCGAGGCCCGCCCGGTCCAGCCCGAGCCCCGCGTCGTGCGCTGAGCTGCCCGCGCCGCGGTCGCCTTTGCGCCGCCCGGCGACCGGCGCGCGCCCTCGATCGCGCAGGGCTGCCGTCTAGTTCCTAGGGCGAGACACCGTTGAACGATGGAGCGCACGATGGAGCTTCGAGCGGCGCGCGCTGCGATGCTCGTGCTGGCGGCCCTGACCCTGGCAGGATGCCAGCAGTACGGCAGCCGGGTCGTGATCGGCACCGGCGA
>CAZXYL010000415.1:0-6014 GCA_964644915.1 uncultured Geminicoccaceae bacterium | reverse complement strand
GGTTCGACGCTCACCGCAACGGCGAGAGCCTCGTTGAACTCTGTCATCTTTCGACTTCGCAGCGATCCCACGTAGTGCGTCAGCACGGACTTCGGAAGGCTCACCAGTTCGTCGCAGTGAATGCTGCCGTCCTGCTTCAATCCCTCGGCGGCTGTTGTTTATTTAGAGTAAGTGACCGTCAGGTCACCGACGCCGTCCACGTGTCCCTCGAGCTTGTCGCCCGCCTGCACCGGGCCCACGCCCGCCGGGGTGCCGGACATGATGAGGTCGCCGGCGCGCAGCGTGATGAGCCTGGAGAGGTACGAAATCATCTCGGGCACATTCCAGATCATCTCGGACAGGTCGCCTTTCTGCTTCACCGCGCCGTTCACCTTGACCCAGATCGCGCCCCTGGCGGGATGGCCCGCCATGGCCACGGTCTTCAGCGCGGTGCACGGCGCCGAGTTGTCGAAGGCCTTGCCCATCTCCCACGGGCGGCCCATTTTCTTCGCCTCGCCCTGGAGGTCGCGCCGGGTCATGTCGAGGCCCACGCCGTAGCCAAACACGTGGTCGAGCGCTTTCTCGACCGGGATGTTGGCGCCATCCTTGCCGATCGCCACCACCATCTCGATCTCGTGGTGCAGGTCGCTCGTGCCCGGCGGGAAGCGCAGGGTGGCGCCGGCGTGCGCGATCGAGTCGGCGGCCTTCATGAAGAAGAACGGCGGCTCGCGCTCGGGGTCGTGGCCCATCTCGCGCGCGTGCTCGGCGTAGTTGCGGCCGACGCAGAAGACGCGGCGCACCGGAAGGCGCAGATCGGACCCGCTCACGGGCAGGGCCGTCCGTTCGCCGGGATCGAAGACGTAGCTCAAGGGGCGATCCTCGCTCTGGCGGAGTGGAGCCGAATGCGCCCAGTCCTAGACGAGGGCGCGGACCTGGTCCAGATCGCCGATGGGAAAGTCCCGCTCGCGCGCCGGAACCTGCGGGGCTCGTTCAGGCGTGCCCGCCGGGGCGCGGCAGGGGTCTCGCGTTCTGCCGCTCGACCTCGATCCCGACCGCGGCCGCGTCGGAGATCGCCTGGAGCTTGTCCACGCGGACCCGCGCCCGGCGGACCCGGGCATCCTCCAGGCAGAGTTCGGCCAGGCGTTCCGCCAGCACCTCCACCAAGCCGAAGTGCCGGCTGGTGACCAGCGTCCTGATGCGCCCGATCAGCTGGTCGTAGTCGACGACCTTCGAGAGGTCCTCGTCGCTCGGATCCCGCTCCCCGGCCACGTCGAGATCGAAGTTGAGCCGCACCCGCTGCGCGGCCGCGCGCTCCTGCGGGTAGACCCCGATCCGACAGTCCAGGATCAGATCCTGGATCAGGAGCCGGCGGGTGATGGCAGGCGTCTGGGGCAGCATGGCAGGCCCAATCTCTCGATCGCCTCCGCCCAATCAAGATAGTCTCGGACCGTCCCGGGGCGAGAGCGCGAACGGCGGGCTCAGAGCCCCAGCAGCGCCGGCAACCCCGAGAGGTCGCGCAGCTCGAACTCCGCCCCGCCCGGGAGTCGCTCCGCGGGCGCCCCGCCGCGGTTCACCCACACCGGGCGCAGCCCGAAGCTCGCCGCGCCGTGCACGTCCCAGGCGTTCGAGGACTGGAACGCGATCTCGTCCGGGCGCACGCCGAGCCGGTCCACCGCCAGCTGATAGACCTTCGGGTGCGGCTTGTAGATGCCGACCTCCTCGACCGAGAGCACGGCATCGAGCAGATCCCCGATCTTGGCGCTTTGGACCCCGGCCCGCAGCATCTCGGGCTCGCCGTTGGACAGGATCGCCGTCTGCAGACCGCCTGCGCGCAGGCGCTCGAGCACGGAGGGCACTTCGGGGTAGGCATCGAGCGAGAGATAGGCCGCCATCAGCGGCTCGCGGATGCCGGCCGGCTCGATGCCCTGCGCGCTGAGCGCGTAGTCGAGGGCGTCGCCCGTCACCTGCCAGAAGTGGGCGTGCCGGCCCATGAGCGCGCGCAGCCAGGTGTACTCCAGCTGCTTGCTGCGCCAGAGCTGCGAGAGCGCATCCGCCTTGGGCCCGATCTGCGGCTTCAGGCGCGCCACCGCGGAGTGGACGTCGAACAGCGTGCCGTAGGCGTCGAAGACGCAGGCCCGGATGCCGCTCATCGGCGCTGCAGGCATGTCCGGTCTACCCGTTCTCGTCCTCCCCGGCCGGGGCGGCGGACGACGCCACATCCGCCGGCCTGAGGTGCGGCGCCGGCGCATCGTTCGAGCCGCCCAAGCGCCCGCTCACGTCCTCCGGCTTCAGCCGGGGCAGGGGCACGTCCCGAAAGCCCGCGGGGACGATCTCGCCCTCGTCGGGCTTGAGCCGGGGGACCGGCGCCCCGTCCAGCAGCAGCGGCCCGCTCTCCGGCTCCGGCTCGGCGAGCTCGGCGAACTGACGCGCGGGCGCGCCGGGCTTGGCCACCGGCAGCGGCAGAGGCTCGAGCGGGCCGTTGACCGGCCGCATGCTCACCAGCACCGGCTCCGGCTCGCTCAGCCGCGCGCGGTACACCGCGTAGTTCTCCATCACCCGCTGCACGTAGTTGCGCGTCTCGCTGAACGGGATCAGCTCCAGCCAGTCGACCAGATCGTACGCATCGCCCCGGCGCGGGTCGCCGTGCAGGCGGAGCCATTCGTCGACCCGGCGCGGCCCGGCATTGTAGGCTGCGACCGCGAGCTCGACCTGCCCGTAGCGCTGGATCAGGCCAGCGAGATAATGGCTGCCCAGGCGCACGTTGTAGTCGAGATCGCCAGTCAAAAGGCCCACATTGTGCCGCAGGCCGAGCTGGCGCGCGACCAAGTCCGCGGTCGCCGGCATGAGCTGGAGCAGGCCCCGCGCGCCGGCGCGGCTCACCACCCGCGGATTGAACACGCTCTCCTGGCGCGCGACCCCGAGCAGCAGCGCGGGGTCGGGCTGACCCGGCCGCGGCCGGAGCATCCGCTCGATCTCGGGCACCGGAAAGGCCGCGGTCGGATTGACCACCCCGTAATAGGCGGCGTACTTGCCGACCATGGTCACCAGGTGCGGGCGCCCGCTCTCGGCGGCGAGTGCCGCGACCAGGCCGACCTCGGCCGGCGTCTCGGCATCGCCCGCGAGCCGCATCAGGAAGGGCCGGAGCTGCTCGTCGGCGTCGACCGCGAGCAGCATGCGCACGACGCGCACCAGCTCCTTGCTCTCGAACGCCTGGCGCTGCGCCCCGCCCGCCGGCGCGACGGTGAGCGGTCTGGCCGGCAGGCCCAGCTCGGCCGCCGCCAGCTGGCCGTAATAGGCGATCTCGGAGCGCGTGGCTTCGCGATACCAGCTCAGGGCCTCCTCGCGCTCGCCCAGCGCCGCCGCGGCGCGACCCGCCCAGTAGGCCGCCCGGCCCCGGCTGATCGGCGTGCTCACGCCAGCGTGCAGCCGCTCGAAATGAGCCAGCGCCGTCCCCGGCTCACCCATGAAGCGCAGCGCCAGCCAGCCGGTCAGCCACTCGGCGTCGGCGAACTCCTCGCCCTCGGTCTGGCCGTGCCGGCGCGCGAGCTCGTAGGCGAGACGGAAGTCGCGCTGGCGCAGCGCACGCCGGATCTGATACTCGCGCTCGAACCACCACAGCTTCGGGCGCACCAGCTCCTGCGGCGGGGCGAGCAGCAGCTCGAGAGCACCATCGTGCATGTGCTTGTGCCGGCGCCAGCGGATGCGATCGAACACGAGGCCCGGATCGTCGCGCAGGCTGGCGGGCACGAGCTGGATCGCGCGATCGACGCCGGCGCTCTGGCGCTGCAGGCGCAGGCGCGCCTCGCCCAGGCGCCGGTAAGGTTCGGGCACGCGCTCCAGCATCTGGGCGGCCGAGCCGAGCCGGTGGTCCCACAACAGGTTGTCGAGCCGCGCGATATGATCCTCCTGGGTCAGGAGGCGGCCGTAGCGGCGCTCGAACCGGGTGCCCTCGCTGCCGGAGAAGTCGCCCTCGCGCCAGGCGCGCCGGAGCAGCTCGACCGCCCGCTCCCGCTCCCCGGCGGTGAGCAGGGCCTCGGCGTAGCGGATCTGGCCGCGTGTGGTCAGGGGCGAGCGCGCGTCGAAGAAGCGCCGGATCAGGTCGTGATCGACCGGATCCTTGATCCGGCCCTCGGCCAAGACCTGCGCCCGCTCCGGCAGGGGCCAATGCGGGTTGTCGGTGATGAAGGCGGCGAATTCGGCAAAGCTCTCCGGCCCGCTGTCGTCCATCATCCGCAGCCAGCGCAGGGTCTTGTGCGCCAGCGGGTCGGCAACGGGTGCGATCAGGCTGAACGCCCGGGGCCATTCGCCGAGCGCGGCCGCCCGGAACGCGTCCTGCGCCTGCGCGCGGCTCTCGGCGGACGGCCCGCCCGCCCCCTCCTGGCCGTGGGCCTCCGGCACGCGGGCCGATGCAACCGGCGGGCACAGGAGCGCCAGGCAGCACGGCAGAACCAGGAGGCGCGCGAAGCGGCGACGGGCGGACGCCCTGCGCGCGAGGAATTCGGCTCCGTGGCGCCTCAACGTCCTGCTGATCACGACTCCTCCCAGCTTGCCGATATCCACGGTTGATCCCTCGGCGCGAGCTCCCGCCCGCGGGTCCTGCAGCTTGCCGCCCCCGCCACCTTGCACTTATGGTGCGGGATCGTTAACTCACGCTAAACGTGCCCGAGGAGATAAACTGCGTCATGTTCCGCGGTTCCATAGTGGCGCTCGTCACGCCGTTTCGCAACGGTTCGATCGACGAGACCGCCCTGCAATCACTGGTCGAGTGGCATCTCGAGCAGGGCACGCACGGTCTCGTGCCCGTCGGCACCACCGGCGAATCGCCCACGCTTTCGCACGCGGAGCACGAGCGCGTGGTCGAGCTGGTGGTCGAGGCGGCCGCGGGCCGGCTGCCGGTGATCGCGGGCACGGGCTCCAACTCCACCGAGGAGGCGATCAGCCTCACCCGGCACGCCAGGGAGGTCGGGGCGGACGCCGCGCTGGTCGTGACGCCCTACTACAACAAGCCCACCCAGGCGGGCCTGTTCGCGCATTTTAAGGCGATCCACGACGCCGTCGACCTGCCGATCATCATCTACAACATACCCGGGCGCAGCGTGGTCGACATGAGCGTCGAGACCATGGCGGCGCTGGCCGGGCTGCCGAACATCGTGGGCGTCACGGACGCCACCAACGACCTCGCCCGGCCGCTGCTGACCGCGGCCGCCTGCGGTGAGGATTTCTGCCAGCTCTCGGGCGAGGATCCGACCGTGCTCGCCTTCCTCGCCCACGGCGGCCACGGCTGCATCTCGGTCACCGCGAACGTCGCGCCCCGGCAGTGCGCCGAGCTGCAGGAGACCTGGCAGCGCGGCGATGCTGCCGGCGCGCTGGCGCTCCAGCGCCGCCTGATGCCGCTGCACAAGGCGCTGTTCATCGAGACCAGCCCGGCGCCGGTGAAATACGCCTGCGCGCGGCTCGGCAGATGCGAGCCGACGGTGCGTCTGCCGCTGGTCGAGCCGAGCGAGGCGTCCAGGCACACGATCGACGCCGCCATGGTCTCGGCCGGGCTGATCAATTGAGGGGCGCTTGGCCAAGGACAAGGAGCTGAACCGGCGCACGGTCGCGCGCAACCGCCGCGCCACGCACGACTACTTCATCGACGAGCGCTTCGAGGCCGGCCTCGCGCTGCAGGGCTCGGAGGTCAAGTCGCTGCGCGAGGGCCGCGGCAACATCAACGAGTCCTACGCCACCGAGCAGGGCGGCGAGCTGTACCTGGTCAACGCCTACATCCCGGAATACGGCGCCGCCAGCCACTTCAGCCACGACACGCGGCGCGCGCGCAAGCTGCTCCTGCACCGGGGCGAGATCGCCAAGCTGATCGGCGCGATCCAGAAGAAGGGCCAGACGCTGATCCCGCTCGCGGTCTACTTCAACCCGCGCGGCATCGCCAAGGTCGAGCTCGGCCTCGCCCGCGGCAAGAAGGCCTACGACAAGCGCGCCTCGATCAAGGACCGCGACTGGAAGCGCGAGCAGGAGCGCCTGATGCGGGAGAAGGG
>CAZXYL010000414.1:0-3769 GCA_964644915.1 uncultured Geminicoccaceae bacterium | reverse complement strand
GGGACGAGCGCGGGCCTGGTCATGACCCAGGTCCTGCGTGCCTCGCAGGCCGAGGCCGAGGCGGGCGCCACCCATGCCCGGTTGATGACGCCGCTGCGCACCGCGCAGGCGATCGCGGCCCAGGCGGCGCCGGCGAGCCATCAGCACACGCTGGCCGACATCACCGACGCGGGCGCGCTCGCCGCGAAGGACACGGTCGGGTCCGCCGATCTCGCGAGCGGCGCGCTCGACGGCAAGCCGATCGACATGCAGGGCGAGCAGCTGCGTCGGCCGGAACTGCGGGACTACAGCGAGACCGCGCCGGCGCCGGCGATCAGCTCGGGGACCCTGACCCTGGACCTCGAGAGCGGCAACGTGTTCGACGTCGTCCTGACCCAGAACGTCAGCGCGATCGATATCGTGAACGCGCCCGCCGCCGGCAGGCTCGGCACGCTCACCGTCCGCTTCCGCCAGGATGCGACCGGCGGCCGGACGGTGGATCTGTCCGGGTTCGACTGGGGCAGCGCCGGCGCGCCGGCGATGCCGACCACGGCGGGCACCGGCCGGCTCTGGCTCATGGCGATGACCCTGGACGCCGGGGCGTCCTGGGATGCCATGGCCGGCTTCGAGACCAGCTGATGCTGGGCGCAGCACGCGGCGTCTTCGCCGGCGCGGCGCGCCAGGCGCCGGCCGGCCTCGGCGAGCCCTGGTCGGACGGGACCTTCTGGTCCGACGGCACCGGCTGGGTCGACGGCGAGCCGCCGTAGCGCCGTCCGAAGGCTCTCACAGGATCGCCGGGGAGGCGGACCAACCCGCACGCTACGCGGGCCCGCCGGCCCGGCTCGCCCAGGCGGGGCGCACCCGCCCAGACCGCGGCCCTGCCCGTCCGCGCAGGACCAACCGCGCGTCGTCTCTCGGTCCAACCCATCGGAGGGACGAACGTGTCCACCAGTATCGACCAGGCTTTCATCAAGCAGTTCGAGGGGGAGGTGCACCAAGCGTATCAGCGCATGGGCTCCAAGCTCCGCAACACCGTGCGCATGAAGAACGGCGTCCAGGGCAGCTCGACGGTCTTCCAGAAGGTCGGCAAGGGCAGCGCGTCGACCAAGGCGCGCCACGGCAAGGTCCCGGTGATGAACGTCGACCACACCCCGGTCGAGTGCCAGCTCCAGGACTTCTACGCCGGCGACTGGGTCGACCAGCTGGACGAGCTCAAGATCAACATCGACGAGCGCCAGGTGCTCGCCAATGCCGGCGCGTTCGCGCTCGGCCGCAAGACCGACGAGCTGATCATCAACGCGCTCGGCACCACGACCAACGTCGCCGGTGCCGGCACCGACGGCCTGACCAAGGCCAAGGTGCTCCAGGCGTTCGAGATGCTCGGCGACAAGGACGTTTCCGACGACGGGCAGCGCTACGCCGTGATCGGCTGGAAGCAGTGGTCGAACCTGCTCGAGATCGCGGAGTTCGCCAACGCCGACTTCGTCGGGCCGGACGAGCTGCCGTGGCGCGGCACCCAGGCCAAGCGCTGGCTCGGCACGCTCTGGATGCCGCATTCGGGCCTGCGGCTCAACGCCGGCGTGCGCCGGTGCTTCTGGTACCACCGCAGCGCGATCGGGCACGCGATCGGCCAGGAGGTCACCACCGACATCACCTGGCACGGCGATCGCGCCGCCCACTTCGTCTCCAATTCGATGAGCCAAGGCGCCAGCCTGATCGACGCCGACGGTGTCATCGAGATGCCCAGCCTGGAGTCCTGAGCATGGCCTACAATCCCGCCAACCTTTCCGCGCTCGCCTACGCCAACGGCTTCACGCTCTGGCACTACAAGACGCCTGACCTCGCGACCACGGTCGACACCACCGGCTACTTCAACCAGGCCGCGAACATGCTGCGCGTCGGCGACTTCGTCTTCGCCAACACCAACACCGGCGGCGCGGTCGAGAGCGGGGTGTTCATCGTCCGCACCAACGCCGGCGGCGTGGTGGACGTCTCGAACATCACGACCTTCGGCCTGCTCAACAGCGACTGATCCACATCGGGCCGTCGCAGCCGCAGCCCCGCCCGGCGTTCCGGCGCAGCCGCCACCGGGCGGGGCCCCTTCCTGCCGAAGTTCTCCTGACCTCACGAGGGCTTTGGCGTCGCCACCGCAAATGGAGAGGGCCATGTCGAGATTGCTGGCCGCCCTGCTGCTTTCGTCCGTCGTCCTGTCGGCCACGCCCATCGCCGCCCAGGAGAAGCCCTGCGGGGGCGTGGCGGTGGCGCTGTTCGAGCGCCGCTTCCCGGACAGCGTGCAGCGCTACGCCTTCGGTGGCGACATGCTCCAGCCCTTCCTGCAGCTCTGGCACGAGAAGCGCCGGCCCGACCTCCCGGCCCTGCCGGAGAGCGTCACGGTCTACTCCTTGCCCGACCAGCCGTATCTCGTGGGCTACCAGAGCAAGGGCTGCGTCATCGCCTTCCTCGCGGTCGACCGCCAGAACCTCTGGCGCTGGCTGCGCCCGCATCTCGGCTGGCAGGCCTGAGCCGCACCCTTTCCGCAACCCACCAAAGCCAAGGACCATCATCATGGCTCTCAGCAGCATCGAGCTCTGCTCGAGCGCGCTGGTGAAGCTCGGCGCGCACGGCATCAGCTCATTCGAGGACGGCACGGCCGAGGCTCGGGTTGCAGCGAGCCTGTATCCCCTGATCCGGGACGCCATGCTGTGCGCACATCCCTGGTCGTTCGCCACGGCCAAGGTGAAGCTCGCGCGGCTCTCGACCGAGCCGGTCACGGATCATCTGCACGCCTTCCAGCTGCCGGCGAACTTCCTCAAGGCGCTTTCTGCGGGCGACGAGGCGCGCGGACGCGGGCTGGTCTACCAGATCGTCAACCGGCAGTTGCACACGGACGCCGAGGCCGTGGTGCTGAGCTACATCTTCCGGCCCAGCGAGGGTGACTTCCCGGCCTATTTCGCGCCGGCGCTCGTCACTCGCCTGGCCGCCGAGTTCTGCATCCCGGTGACCGAGAACACGAGCCGCGCCGAGCGGTTGTCCCGGCTGGCCGAGGAGGAGCTGAAGCTCGCCAAGCTGATCGACAGCCAGCAGGACACGCCGCCCCGGGTCGAGGACTTCACTCTGATCAAGGCGCGCTTCTGATGACCAGGGCGTTCATCACCCAGACCACGTTCACGGCGGGCGAGCTCGACCCGCGCATGCTCGGGCGGACCGATCTGCGCGCGTTCGAGCATGGTGCGGCCAAGCTCCGCAATGTCGTGGTCGAGACCACCGGCGGCGTTCGCCGGCGGCCCGGCATGGCCTATCTCGCCACGGCGGAGGGGCCCGGCCGACTGGTCGGCCTCGAGCTCGGCCCGGACCGGGCCTATCTGCTCGGGTTTTCCGATTTCCGGATCGACGTCTACCGGGACGGCGTCTGGCGCGCCATGCTCTCGACATTGTGGAGCGCGGACGAGATCCCGCAGCTGGTCTGGGCGCAGCTCGGGCAGAGCCTGATCGTCACCCATCCCGAGGTGCCGCCGCACCAGGTCACGCGCGTCACCGACACCAGCTGGACCATCGCCGAGATCGAGTTCACCGAGATCGAGCCCAACGTCACGAGTGCTCCCTTCGCCCGGTTCGCGCATCCGGACGTCAAGATGCAGGCGAGCGCCACCACCGGCACGGTGACGCTCACGACCACGACGCCGGTATTCGTGGCGCAGCACCTCGGCGGCAGGGTCCGCATCGGCGGCAAGCAGATCGAGCTCACCAACATCCAGACGCCCACCCAGGCGATCGGGCTGGTGGCGCAGGA
>CAZXYL010000413.1:0-5305 GCA_964644915.1 uncultured Geminicoccaceae bacterium | reverse complement strand
GGGCGGGCAGCCCCATGCCCGCCCCGGTTCGCGAGCTTCGGTATGGATGCGCTGCTCCAGGTCAGCCGGGCCATCGACTGGCTGAACGATCAGGTCGGCCGGCGGATCTGGTGGCTGGCGCTCGGCCTCGTGCTGGTGCAGTTCGCGGTGGTCGTGCTGCGCTATGCCTTCGGCACCAGCTACATCAAGATGCAGGAGTCGGTGCTCTACCTGCACGCCGCACTGTTCATGCTCGGCGCCGGCTATACCCTGCTCTACGACGGCCACGTCCGGGTCGACATTTTCTACGGTGAGGCCTCCCCGAAAACGCGCGCGCTGGTCGATCTGATCGGCGTGCTGATCGCCGTCGTCCCGTTCTGCCTGATCGTGCTCTGGGTCTCCTGGCCCTTCGTGCGCCGCTCCTGGGCGATCCTCGAGGGGCCGCTGTTCTACGGCGGCATCCCCGCGGTCTTCGTGCTCAAGACTCTCATCCTGCTGTTCGCGCTCCTGCTCCTCCTGCAGGGGGTCTCGATCGTGCTGCGCGCGGTCCTGGTGCTCGCCGGGCGCCAGGACGACGTCTTCGAGAGACGCCTCACGGATGTCGCCGCCTGATGGCGGGCCTCGGCCAGATCCTCGACATCTTGATGTTCGTCACGCTGTGCGCGGCGATCCTCACTGGGTTCCCGGTGGTCTTCATCCTGACCGGCTGCGCCGTGCTCTTCGCCGGCCTCGGCATCCTCTTCGGCGTGTTCGACCCCGTTCTGTTCGGCGCGCTGCCGACCCGGATCTTCGGCCTGATGACGAGCGAGATCCTGGTCGCGATCCCGCTGTTCGTGTTCATGGGCATCATGCTCGAGCGCTCCAAGATCGCGGAGGAGCTGCTCGAGGCCATGGGCCGGCTGTTCGGCGGCGTGCGTGGCGGGCTCGCCATCGGCGTGACCGTGGTCGGCGGCCTGCTCGCCGCGTCCACCGGCATCGTCGGCGCCACCGTCGTCACCATGGGCCTCATGGCGCTGCCGACCATGCTGCGGCTCGGCTATTCGCCCGCTTTCGCCTGCGGCACCGTGTGCGCCGCCGGCACGCTCGGCCAGATCATCCCGCCGTCCACCACCATGGTGATCCTGGGCGAGGTGCTCTCCGCCGCCTACCAGCAGGCGCAGTTCGCGCAGGGGCGGTTCGCGGTCGAGACGGTGAGCGTCGGCCAGCTGTTCGCCGGCGCCATGCTGCCGGGGCTGCTGCTGGTCGGCCTCTACATGGCCTACCAGCTGCTGCTCGCCTGGCTCAGCCCGCAGGCCGCGCCGGCGCTGCCGGCGGCGGATGCGCGCGGCCGGACGATCGGCTTCCGTGAGCTCGCCCGGGCGCTCCTGCCGCCCCTGATCCTCATGGTCGCGGTGCTCGGCTCGATCCTGGGCGGCGTCGCGACCCCGACCGAGGCCGCGGCCGTGGGGGCCGTCGGGGCCACGCTCCTCGCGGGGCTGCGCATCGTCCAGGGTCGCGGCGGCGCGATCTACCTTGCGGGAGGGTGTATCGTGGGGCTGCTCGTTCTGTCCGCGTTCTTCGATTTGCGCCTCGGGCGCACCGCACCGCCGCTGGGCGATCGCATCGCGCTCGGGCTCGCGGCCGTGCTCGTGCTCGGCCTCGCCGTCGGAGTCGCCGTCGCTCTGTTCCGCTGCTGGCGGGTGGGCGTGCTGGAGGGCGTCATGCGCTCGACGCTGACCGTCACCTCGATGATCTTCGCGACGCTGATCGGCGCCACGCTGTTCGCCCTCGTCTTCCGCGGGCTCGGGGGCGACGCCATGATCGAGCACTACCTCGACGCGCTGCCGGGCGGCCTCATGGGCGCGCTCGTCGTGGTGATGCTCGTCATCTTCCTCATGGGCTTCTTCCTCGACTACGTCGAGATCACGATCATCGTGATCCCGATCGTGGGCCCCGTCCTGCTCGGCATGGGCCTCGATCCGATCTGGTTCGGCGTGCTGTTCGCGGTCACCGTCCAGACCACGTTCCTCACGCCGCCGTTCGGCTTCTCGCTCTTCTACCTGCGCGGGGTGGCGCCCCCCGAAGTGCGGACGGTGGATATCTACCGGGGCGTGGTCCCCTTCGTGGCCCTGCAGCTGGTCGCGGTCGGCATCATCATGCTCTTCCCCGCGCTTGCCACCTGGCTGCCCCGGGCGCTGTTCGGCTGAGCGCGGCGCCCCGAGCTTGACAGCGCGCGCGGCGCTTCTCAGCTTGGCCGGGCTCGTCCTTCAGCGCAGAGAGGTGGTCTTGGGCAGCTTCATCCGCCGCTGGTGGCCCGCGCTCGCCGCGCACGCGGCGCTGATCCTGGCCTGGCATTTCGCCGTCGTTTTGGGCGAGGTCCCGAGCTTCGTCATGCCGACGCCCCTCGAGACGATCCGGGCCCTGTTCGAGCCGCACTACAACTGGCTCCGCCACACGCTCGTGACCGGCGCCGAGGTGTTCGGCGGCTATCTGCTCGCGGTCGTGGTGGGGGTCGGCCTTGCGATCGTGTTCACCTGGTCCGAGGGCGCCTCGCGCTTCCTCATGCCCCTGATCGTCACCCTCAACATGATCCCCAAGGTGGCGATGGCGCCCTTGTTCATCGTCTGGCTGTCCTACGGCATCGTGCCGAACATGGTGATCGCGTTCACGATCTGCTTCTTCCCGATCCTGATCACCACCGCGCGCGGCCTGCGCGAGGTCGAGCCGGAGCTCTTGGAGCTGGTCCGGGCGCTGCGCGCGACCCGCTGGCAGATCTTCTCCAAGATCCAGCTCCCGGGTGCCCTGCCCTACATCTTCTCGGGCATGAAGATCTCGGTCGTGTTCGCGGTCGCGGGCGCGATCGTGGGCGAGTTCATCGGCTCCGCCGCGGGCCTGGGCTACCTCATGATGTCGGTGCAGGGCGTCCTGGACACCGCCGGCATGTTCATGGCGGTGATCCTGATCAGCCTGATCGGCGTCGCCCTCTACGGCCTCGTGCTCCTGCTCGAGCGCCTGGTCGTGGTCTCCGACGCGCGCATGGAGTAGCGCCCGGGTTCAGTCGCGCTCGCCATATTTCAGGCGCAGGGCGTAATCGACGAGGTCGCCCCAGCTGATCTGGTCGCCCCGGAACATGCGGTGATTGCGCAGCCGCAGCACCTCGCCGCGACCGCGGGCATCGTCATGGCTCATGCTCGACCGTCCAACCTGATCGAGCTCGACGATACCGGCGCAGTGGTGTTCGCACCAGCCCCCCACGGAATGCTGGAACGATCGCGCGCGTTGGTCCCGAGACGCCATTGCGGAGGGAGCAGATGGCCGGGACGAGAGCGAAAAGGACCGACGCCCAGCTCTGGGAGAAGGTGAAGGACGAGGTGACCCGAGGCGACAAGGGCGGGCGCCCGAACCAGTGGTCCGCACGTAAGGCGCAGTTCGCCGTGCAGGAGTACAAGAAGCGCGGCGGCGGCTACGAAGGCGAGCAGCGGGAGGACAACAGCCTCAAGCGCTGGACCGAGGAGGACTGGGGCACCGCGTCGGGACGCCGGAGCACCAGGACCGGCGAGCGCTATCTTCCGAAGAAGGCGCGCGAGGCGCTCTCGGACGAGGAGTACCGCAGGACCACGGCCAAGAAACGCGCCGATATGCGCAGGGGCAAGCAGGTCTCGAGACAGCCCGAGCCGATCGCGAGCAAGACCGCGAAGTACCGATCGACCGGCCGGGGCGGCGGCCGGTCCGACCCGACCAGGGCCGAGCTGTACGAGGAGGCGAAGCGGCGCGAACTCCCCGGCCGCTCCAAAATGAGCAAGACCGAGCTGCAAAAAGCGCTCGGCAGCTGACGTTCGAACGCGGGAGCCGGTCGGGCCCTGGGGTCACGATCCGCTCGAGCACGCCTGAAGTCGATCACGCCGCGCGGACGAAGGTGCTGCTCTGCTGCGCCCTGATCATCGTCGAGGCGATCAGCTCGTAGGCCTCGCTCCAGGCCTCGCGCACCTCGGACGTGAACCGCTCGCCCAGCACCTGCCCGAGCGCCCACAGGATCGCCTCGCCCACGGTCGCGTAGTGCTCGGCCCTGACGCCATAGCCGACGTGGCGCCGGCCGAGCTCCTCGAGCACCGGCACGATCGCCGCCGAGCTCTTGAGGCCGTGCACCACCATGGCCAGAGCCACGCCCAAACGCGCGCGCTGGCGCTCCATGTCGCCCCGGAACAGCGCGCGCAGGCTCGGGTCGAGCTCGAACAGCCGCTCGTACAGCAATCGCGTCACCTCGTCCTTCATCGGCACGATCTGGGCGAAGCTCTCCTGCACCAGTCTGACTTTCTCAGGCGTCATCGAACCCGCTCCCTTAGAGTCCTGTGGCCGTGTGCAGGCTCGATCTACCCGATGCAGGTTTCAAGCCGGTGTCCCTGCCGGGGCTTCTTGGTTTCGATTGTTTCGGGCCGGCGGCTTGCGGGCGCGGGGACGCCCGCCTATCGTCCGTGCCCGGATCTCTCATGAGCCGCGACCCTGAGACCTACGACGGCATCGTGCTCGGCGCCGGGCACAACGGCCTGATCCTCCAGGCCTACGCCGGCCGGGCCGGGCTGCAGGTGCTCGCCATCGAGCGGCGGGACGAGCCCGGCGGCGGCCTTGTCACGATCGAGAACCCGCGCCACCCGGGCTTCCACCACAACACCCACGCGTTCTTCCACCGCGCGATCACGCGCATGCCGTGGTATTCCGACCTGGAGCTGGAGCGGCAGGGCCTGCGCTACGTCGAGCCGGAGCTCAACGTCGCGCTGCTGCTGCGCGACGGCCGCTCGCTGCAGTGGTGGACAGATTTCGAGCGCACGCGGGCGTCCTTCGCCCGCTTCAGCGCCAAGGACGCGGCGACGCTCGCGCGCTGGTACGAGGACTTCCGCCCGATCGTCGAGCGCATCCTGATCCCGGAGGCGGCATCCCCTCCGCTTCCGGCCGCCCGGCGGCGCGAGCTTCTGCGCCGCTCTCCCGAAGGGCGCCGCCTGCTCGAGGTGAGCGCGCTCTCGCCGCTCGAGTTCGTCATGCGCGAGTTCGAGCACCCGGTGATCCAGGCCGGGCTCCTGTTCTTCAACGGCCTGCGCGAGGTCGACCTGCGGGTCAAGGGCTTCGGCCATCACATCGCCGCCCTGCTCGCGAGCCCGGCCAAGGCGCAGATGGCGCTGGGCGGCGCGCAGGCCCTCGCCCGGGCCCTTCAGGCGGCGGTGACGGAGAGCGGCGGGACCGTCCGCACGGCCACGACACCTCGGCGCATCCTGGTCGAGAACGGCCGCGCGACCGGCGTCGAGACGACCGACGGCCGGGTGTTCCGCGCGCGCCATTTCGTGGCCTCGTCGCT
>CAZXYL010000412.1:0-3221 GCA_964644915.1 uncultured Geminicoccaceae bacterium | reverse complement strand
GCGCAGCAGTTCGTCCAGGTGCATCGAGGATCTCCTCGCGGCTCATCGCCCGTAGCGGTCCCAATAGGGGCCGAACAGCTCGTCCTCCTCCGGCCGGTCCTCCGGGATCGTGGTGATGAGGTGCGTGATGTTGATGAAGTGACGCCAGTTCAGGTTCTCGGAGATCGAGTTGCCCTGCCACGTGCCGCAGCCCATCGAGAGCGTGAACGGGAGCGCGTTGTCGAAGGCGCCGCCGTTGGCCAACGCGTGCGGCTGGTTGACCAGGACGCGCACCACGTCGAGATCGTGCGCGAGCTCGCGGGCGCGGGCGAGATCGTAGGTGTGGATGCCGACCGAGTGGCCGCGGCCCTGGTGATCGAGGATGCGGCCGCAGATCGCCTTCGCGTGCGCGAAGCTCGTGGCGCGGTAGACCGCGAGCACGAGCGAGAGCTTCTCGCCCGAGAACGGGTGCTCCGGCCCGATCCGGTCCTCCTCGACCATGAAGAACCGCGCGCCCCGGGCGGCTTCGCCCAAGCCCGCGTGTTCCGCGAGCACCGCGGCGGGCTTGGCGATCAGCTCGCGGTTGAGCCGGCCGCGCCGCCAGAGCGCATCCCGGATGCGGGCGCGCTCGTCGGCCAAGGCGAAGTACCCGCCCTCGTCGCGCAAGGCGTCGATCGCGGCCTTGTAGATCTCGTCCAGGATCACGACCGCGCTCTCGGACGAGCACGAGGTGGCGCAGTCGAAGCATTTGGAGCGGGCGATCTTCTCCGCCGCATCGTGCAGGTCGGCCGAGGCATCGATGATCACCGGCACGTTGCCGGTGCCGACGCCGATCGCCGGCGTGCCGCTGCGGTAGGCGTCCCGAACGTTGTTCTGGCTGCCGGTGCAGATCACGAGGTCGACTGCCGCCATGAGCTGGCGGGTCCGCTCTTTGTCCACCGGCTGGGGCATGACCTGCACGAGATCCTGGGGCAGGCCGATCCTGGCGAGCTCGGCGCGCATGTACTCGACCGCGCGCGCGGTGGTCGTCCAACCGGCGGGCGAGGGTGCGACGACGATGGCGTTGCGCCCCTTCAGTGCCATCATCGCGTTGTTCACGGGCGTGGCGGCGGGGTTGGTCGACGGCGTGATGGCGCCGACCACGCCCACGGGCTTGGCGATCTTGACCGTGCCTTTGGCGTGGTCCTCCTCGATCACGCCCACGGTGCGCACGCGGAGCAGGTCGCGCAGTGTCCCGAAGGTCTTGCGCCGGTTCTTGACGACCTTGTCCTCCACATCGCCGAGGCCGGTGTCGGCCACCGCGAGCTCGGCCAGCTCGCGCGCGCGCTGCGGCTCGTAGAGCGCCCAGGCCAGCCCCCGGACGGCGTCGTCGACCAGCGCCTGATCGGCGCGCGCATACTGCAGGAAGGCATCGCACGCGCGCGCCACGAGGGCCGCCACCACGTCCTGCGCGGCCGGCAGCTCCGGCTCTCTCGCCAGCGCATGGGTCATGGGTCGTCGCCTCCTGCCGTTTCGGCATTCTCGAGGCTTGGTACAGAGTCTCGTCGATCCTGAGAAGCGCCAGGATCAGCCCGGGGCAGCGCAGTCCAGCATGGGGCCGAGCTGGTCGATGCGGGTTGCGATCGTGCGCGCGCGGCGGTCGATGTACTCGCTCGGCCGCCCGGCGGACGAGGCCCTGGGATTCGGCAGCACCGCAGCCAGCAGCGCCGCCTCGCGACGCGAGAGCGCGGCCGCGCGCTTGCCGAAGTGCGCCTCCGCCGCCGCCTGTGCGCCGTAGATGCCGGGGCCGAACTCGACGATGTTGAGGTAGACCTCGAGGATGCGCCGCTTCGGCCACAGCAGCTCGATCTGCGGCGTGAGCCAGGCTTCCAGCGCCTTGCGCGCCACGCTGCGCCCGGGCCAGAGGAACAGGTTCTTGGCGGTCTGCATGGTGATGGTGCTGGCCCCGCGCGACCGCGCGCCCGAGATGTAGGCCTCGAGCTCGCCCTTGAGCGCCGGCCAGTCGAAGCCCCAGTGCTGGCAGAACAGGTTGTCCTCGGCCGCGATCACCGCCTGGGGCAGGACCGGCGCGATCTCGTCCAGCGGCACCCAGCTCTTGCTCAGGCCCTCGCCCTCGACCAGCCGGATCACCATCAAGGGCGTGAGCGGCACCGGCACGAAGCGGTACAGCACCAGCAGCAGCGGCGGCCCGAGCAGCAGCGCCACCAGCCCGTAGATCAGCCAGCGCCTGAGCCTGGCCAGGCCGGCCCGGCCGGACCGCCGCGTCCGTTGGATCGCTCGGGTGGTCAGGCTTGCGGGGCGAGACGGGATGGTTGAGCCTCCAGGAGACCAGCGTCGACGTTCAATCATCCTGGGAGGAGGCGCGGGCGCGACGGCGCTCGGTCTCCATGTAGGCGCGCAGCACGGCGTTGATGCGCGACTGGTACCCCGGCCCCTGGGACCTCAGCCACTCCAGCACATCGTTGTCGAGACGCAGGCTGACCGCGGTCTTCGGCCTCGGCATCAACAGATGTGCGCTGCGGAAGAACTCGTCGAGCGGCGGGATGTCGCTGTAGTCGATGTCTTCGTCGGGCATGGCGCGCAGGCGCTCAGCGATCTCGCGCGGCGAGAGCCTTTTCAAATCTGCTGCGCTCATCGCGATCTGCCTTGCTCGCCGAGATGATCCGGATGCGGTCGCTGCGCTTGGTGTAAATCACGACGACCGGCACCCCGTCCAGGAGCCCGAGAGCGGTCGAGCGTTCCTCGCCATACTCAAAGCGCCTGTCACGCCGGGCCAAAAGCGGCACTTCAAAGCAGACGCGCACCGACGAGAACGGAATCTGGTGCTTGGCCAGATTTGCATCGCGCTCTTGCGCCGATCCCATTCGAACACGAAGCCCTGTATATACTCATGTGTTGACGATCAGCAACCGACGGACCCTGTCGACTTAGCCGGAGAGAACGATAGAATCCACCCTGGAGGGACGGAGCCATGCGACGACATCACGACATGGGCGGACAGCCGGCCGGGCCGGTGGAGCCGATCGAGCACGACTACGCGCCATGGGAGAAGCGGGTCGACGCCATTTTGCGCCTCCTGAGCGACAAAAAGCGTCGGATCATGACCGTGGACGAGCTGCGGCGCGGCATCGAGGAACTCGGCCCCGGCGCCTACGACGAGATGCCCTACTACGAGCGCTGGATGGCCTCGATCACCGAGATCCTGCTCGAGAAGGGCGTGATCACCGTGGACGAGCTCGGCC
>CAZXYL010000411.1:0-3712 GCA_964644915.1 uncultured Geminicoccaceae bacterium | reverse complement strand
GGCAGCGCGGCGCCGTTGCCGTGGTGACCGACGGCGCCGTACGCGATGCCCAGGAGATCGGCGCTCTCGGCCTCGCCGCCTTCGCACAGGCGATAACACCGGTCGCCGCCTCGCGCCGCTGGTCCCTGATCGAGGTCGGCGAGCCTCTAGCGCTACCGGGCGTCACCGCCCCGGTCGAAGTCCGGCCGGGCGATCTGGTGCTCGGGGATGGCGACGGCGTCGTGGTCGTGCCGGGCGCCTTTGCCGCCACGATCATCGAGGACACCGAGGAGCTGGCGCGGATCGAGGAGCGGATGGCCGAAGCGCTGCGCGCGGGGGAGCCGCGCACCGAGGTCTTCAACCGCCACCGGCGCTTCGACCACATCCGCCCCGTGTCGCCGCGCCGCCCTGCGGCCGGATGATCAGCGCACGTGCAAAGATGGCGGCGGCGTCAGAACCATCGCAGCCAGACCAGGAAGATCACCACCAGGAGGATCGCGTCCCAGAAGATCAGCTCCCCGATCCGGAACCAGCCGCGCTCGCGGTTCAGGCGGTGGAGCCCGAGCCAGGCGAGCGCTGCGATGCCAAGGGGCACCAGATGCACGAGCGGGCTCACGGCAGCCGAGCCCCGGATCGGGGATCGAAGAAGTGGCGGTGCGCCGAGGGCAGCTCGAGATGCACCGGCGCCCCCTTTTCCCAGTCGCCGACGTCCCGCATCACCCGCGCCACCAGCGAGACGTCGCCCTTCCTGACGAACAAGAGCGTGTCCGGCTCGACCAGCTCGACCACATCGAGCTCGAAGGTGACGCTCTCGGGCGTCGGCTCCTCGCGCAGGACGATCTGCTCGGGCCGGATGCCGAGGGCTGTCGGCCCCTCCGCCCGGCCGTTCACGACCAGCTCCAGCGCACCCGCCCGGAACGCGCCGTCGCTCACCACGCCGTCGATCGTGTTCATGGCCGGGCGGCCGATGAACTCGGCCACGAAGCGGGTCGCGGGCTCGCGGTAGATCCGGCGCGGCGTGTCGAACTGCACGAGCCGGCCCTGGTTCAGGACCGCGATCCGCGTGCCGAGCGTGATCGCCTCCTCCTGGTCGTGGGTCACGAACACGAACGTCTTGCCGAGCTCGCCATGCAGGCGCTTGAGCTCGGTCCGGGTCTGCAGGCGCAGGATCGCATCCAGGTTCGAGAGCGGCTCGTCCATGAGACAGATCTCGGGCTGCCAGACCAGCGCGCGGGCCACCGCCACCCGCTGCGCCTGCCCGCCCGAGAGCTGGCGCGGGCGGCGGTGCAGCTGCGCCTCGATCTGCAAGAGGCCCGCGACCTCGCGCACCAGGCGGTCGAGCTCGGCCCTCGGCGCCTTCCGGATGCGCAAGGGGTAGGCGATGTTCTCGTACACGGTCTTGTGGGCGTAGAGCGCGTAGTTCTGGAACACCATGCTCATGTTGCGCGCCCGCGGCGGCAGGCGGGTGATGTCGCGCCCGTCGACGAGCACGGCCCCGGCGCTCGGCTCCTCGAGGCCGGCGAGGATGCGGCACGCGGTGGTCTTGCCACTGCCGGACGGGCCCAGAAGGACCACGAACTCTCCGGTCTCGAAGGCGAGATCGAGCCCTTCGAGCGCCGCGGTGCCGTCCGGGAAGACCTTGCCGATGCCGCGGAACTCGACGCCCATCGTTCAGGCCTTGATCGCGCCGAAGGTGAGGCCGCGCACGAGGTGCTTCTGCACCAGGAACGTGAACACGATGATCGGCAGGGTCGCGACCACCGCGACCGCCGCGACCTGGCCCCAGAGCGTGCCGTGTGGCGTCACCAGCCCGGGGATGCCGACCGTGAGCGTCCGCCCCTCGAAGGCGACCAGCACGAAGGCGTAGAGGAACTCGTTCCAGCTCAGGATGAAACAGAGGATCGCGGTCGCGGCGATGCCCGGCGCCGCCATCGGCACCAGCACGCGCAAAAACGCGCCCGCCCGCGTGTGCCCGTCCATCATCGCCGCCTCGTCGATCTCCTTGGGGATGTCGGCGAAGAACGCCCGCATCATCCAGACCACCAGCGACAGATTAAAGGTCGAGTGCGCGAGGATCACGGCGAGGGGCGTGTCGGTGATGCCGATCGTGGTGAAAAGCAGGAACATCGGCACCACGACCGAGATCGGCGGCGCCATGCGGGTGGTGAGAAAGAAGAAGAACAGGTCTTCCTTGCCCGGGAAGTCACGGCGCGCGAACACGTAAGCCGCCGGCACGCCCGCGAGCAGGGAGAGCGCCGTGGTCGCGACCGCGACCAGGACGCTGTTGCCGACCAGCGGCAGATAGTTCTTGTCCAAAAAGACCGCGGGGTAGTGCTCCAGCGTCGGCTCGAACGCCCACACCGGCACGGCGGCCAGGGCATCGAGCCGCGACTTGAAGGACGTCAGGAAGATCCAGACGTAGGGCGTGAGCGCGACGACGAGGATGACGAGGATCGCGGCCCAGGCCGCGGTGCGCCAGCCCCGGCTCATGCTGTGCGCCTCCTGGTGCGGGCCTCGGTCCAGAAGATCGCCTTGTAAAAGACCGAGCACATGATCAGCACGACCAGATAGACCATGAAGGCGATCGCCGCGCCGTAGCCCAGGTCCCAGTCGCGAAAGCTCACCCGGTAGGTGTAGATCGAGAGCAGCTCGGTCGCGATCCCCGGCCCCCCGCCGGTCAGGATGAAGACCTTGTCGAACTCCTTGAAGGCGTCGATCGCGCGCAGGAGGATCACCAGGGCGATGATCGGGCGCAGCATCGGCAGGGTCACGTCGCGGAACACCTGCCAGGAACGCGCCCCGTCCATGACCGCGGCCTCGTAGGGCTCGCGCGGCAGGCTCATGAGGCCGGCGAGCAGTACCAGGGCGACGAAAGGCGTCCACTGCCAGACGTCGATCAGCATGATCGTGAAGAGCACGAGGCCCGGGTCGGAGAGCAGGGCCGTGCGCACATCGATGATCCCGGCCGCGCGCAGATAATAGGTCAGCATGCCGAAGTCGCCCTGGAGCAGCAGCTTCCAGATCAGGCCGATCGCGACCGGGGCCAGCATCATCGGGATCAGGAACAGGGTGAGCACGATCCCCTGGCGCTTCAGCTGATGATGGAAGAGCAGCGCCAGCGCGAAGCCGAGCACGAACTGGATCGCGACCGCCCCGAAGACGAAGCTCAGAGTGAGCTGAAAGCTGTGCCAGAAGATCGGATCGCGCATCAGGCGGCGGAAGTTGTCGAAGCCGACGAAATTGCCGTCGCGATCGGGCAGCGAGAATGAGAGGTCGGTGAGGCTGGTCCAGACCATGTAGCCGAACGGCCCGACCAGGATCAGGAGCAGGAGAAGCAGCGCCGGCACGAGGAACAGCGGCCCGATGCCGTCGTCGAGCAGCCGGCTGCGTAGGCGCCCGGCCTCGGCCCTCGCCTCCTGGCCCTGCGCGAGGACTTCCTGTCGTCGCACCAGCGTGGTCATGGCCGGGTCAGCGCCGTTTGGCCCGAGCCGCGCCCGAAGCCGTCATCGAGCCCCCGGCTGCGCAGCCGATTGCCGCTGCGCCTGCGCCCCGCCGCCCTCCCTCGACCAGGATCTGCTCTCGTCCCGCGACCGTCTCACTGCCGGGCTCGCCCTCAGGCTGTCTGCCTCAGTGGCATGTCATCAGCGTCTTCGACCCACATCCAGCAGCTTCAAGCCGTCCACATCACCATCGGCTTCAACCGACATCAACACCAGCTGCACCAGCGGCTTCA
>CAZXYL010000410.1:0-6486 GCA_964644915.1 uncultured Geminicoccaceae bacterium | reverse complement strand
GCGCTACGTCTACGTCACCGTCAAACGGCACAGCGAGCTGTTCTTCGAGCCGATCCGGGTCAACTACTCGAAGAGTGAGCAGGTCAACCGCATCGACGAGCTCAAGAACAACATCGCGCGCGAGTGCCTGCGCTTCCTCGATATCGAGCCGCCGATCTATATTTCGACCGTGGGCGACGTGCCGGCCTCGACCGGTCTCGGCGGCTCGAGCGCATTCGCGGTCGGGTTGCTCAACGCGCTGCACGCCTACCGTGGCGAGCGCGTGCCCGCCGGGCAGCTCGCGGACGAGGCGTGTCAGATCGAGATCGACGTGCTGGGCGAGCCGATCGGCAAGCAGGACCAGTACGCCGCCGCGTTCGGCGGCCTCAACCTGTTCTGCTTCAAGCCCGACGGCGGGGTCACGGTCCAGCACCAGCGGGTGCCGAACGGCCCGGTGGCGCAGCTGTTCGACAGCATGCTCCTGTTCTGGACCGGCCATCAGCGCGACGCCAGCGCCGTGCTCAGCGATCAGAAGGAGAACACGGCGGCGAAGCTCGCGCAGCTGCGGCGCATGCGCGATCAGGCGCAGGAGCTGCACGCGGCGCTGGGCCGCGGCGACCTCGACCTCGCGGCCTTCGGCAGAATTCTCGACGAGGGCTGGCGCCTCAAGCGCGGCCTCGCGCGCGGGATCACCAACCGGCAGATCGACTGCTGGTACGAGGCTGCCATGGCCGCCGGCGCTGCCGGCG
Source organism: uncultured Geminicoccaceae bacterium (assembly GCA_964644915.1). GTDB lineage: Bacteria > Pseudomonadota > Alphaproteobacteria > Geminicoccales > Geminicoccaceae > CAZXYL01. The sequence goes on along the minus strand of CAZXYL010000410.1, from coordinate 5,758 downwards.
GCAAGTTGTGCGGCGCGGGTGGCGCGGGCTTTCTCTTGTTCATCGTGCCACCCGAGCGCCAGGACGCGGTGCGGGAAGCGCTCTCCGACCTGACCGAGATGCCCGCACAGCATGAGTCGCACGGCTCGCAGCTCATGCTGCCTTTCAACGACTGAGCACCCATCGTGCGCTTCCTACCTCTGCCGCTGGCCGGCGCCTACGTGATCGAGCTGGAGCCGGTGCGCGATCATCGCGGTTTCAACGCCCGTGCGTTCTGCGCCCGAGAGTTCGAGGCGCAGGGCCTGTGCCCGCGCTTCGCGCAGACCAACATCATCGCGAACGGACCGCGCGGCACGCTGCGCGGGATGCACTGGCAGGCCCCGCCCGCCGCGGAGGTCAAGCTGTTCCGCGTCACCCGCGGCGCGATCTATGACGTCGTCGTCGACCTGCGGCCGGGTTCTCCGACCTATGCGGAGTGGACCAGCGTGGAGCTGCACGCCCGCGACTACAGGATGCTCTACGTGCCGGAGGGTTTCGGGCAGGGCTTCCAGACTCTCGAGGACGAGACCGAGCTCACCTACCAGGTCTCCGCCTTCTTTACCCCCGAAGCGGGGCGCGGTTTCCGGCCCGACGATCCGGCCTTCGGGATCCGCTGGCCGTTACCGGTGAGCGCGATTTCCGACAAGGACCGGAGCTGGCCGGACTTTCGCCTCGAGCATCCGCAGGAGGGCCTGCCTTGATCATCGTCGATCGCGCGCTGCGGCGCCTGGAGGAGAAGGGCGAGCCGATCCGGGTCGGCATGGTCGGCGCGGGGGCCATGGGGCGCGCGATCGCCTTCCAGATCCTGCAGATCACCCCGGGCCTGCGCCTGGTCGCGATTGCCAACCGCACGCTCGCGAACGCCGAGGCGGCCTTCGCCGAGGGCGGTGCCGCGTCCATCCGCGTGGTCGAGGACGAGGACGCCCTCGCCGCCGCGCTGGAGCAGGGGGCTGCCGCGATCACCACCGACCCGTCGCTCCTGTGCGCGGCGCCCGGCATCGACGTCGTCTTCGAGGTCACGGGCGCGGTCGAGTTCGGCGCTCGCGTGGTGCTCGATGCGATCGCGCACAAGAAGCACGTGGTCACGATGAACGCCGAGCTGCAGGGCACGGTGGGACCGATCCTGAAGCGCCGGGCGGACGCCGCCGGCGTGATCCTGACCGATGCCGACGGCGATCAGCCGGGCGTCATGATGAACCTGTATCGCTTCGTGCGCGGGCTCGGCGTGCGCCCGGTGCTGATCGGCAACATGAAGGGCCTGCACGATCCCTACCGCAACCCCACGACCCAGACGGAGTTCGCGCGCCGCAACCACCTGACGCCGCACATGGCGGCCTCGTTCGCCGACGGCACCAAGATGTCGTTCGAGATGGCGCTGGTCGCCAACGCCACAGGGCTCCGCGCGGGGCGGCGTGGCCTCTACGGGCCGAGCTGCGCCAGCGTCCATGACGCCAAGGAGCTGTTCCCGCGGGACCAGATGCTGGAGACGGGGCTGGTCGACTACGTCGTGGGCGCCGAGCCCGCGCCCGGGGTGTTCGTCATCGGCTTCGAGGAGCGCCCGCTGCAGCGGCACTGGCTCAAGCTCTACAAGCAGGGCGACGGTCCGCTCTATACCTTCTACACGCCTTACCACCTGTGTCACCTCGAGGCGCCGACTACGATCGGGCGGGCGGTGCTCTTCGGCGACGCCGCGGTGGCACCGGATGCCGGCCACGTCGTCGATGTGGTGGCCGCCGCCAAGCGCGACCTTCGGGCCGGCGAGACGCTGGACGGGATCGGCTGGTACACGACCTACGGCCTCTGCGAGAACGCCGATGTCGCCCGCGCCGAGAACCTGCTGCCGATGGGTCTCGCCGAAGGCTGCCGCCTGGTGCGCGACATACCGAGGGATCGCACCCTGACCTATGAGGATGTCGAGCTGCCGTCGGGCCGGGTCGTCGACCGCCTGCGCGCCGAGCAGGCGGAGGCCTTCGCCGCCGCGCCGGCGTGACGCCATGGCTGCGCGGATTCCGGAGCGTGGCCGGGCGGCCACGGCGCGCGGCGATACGCCTGTCGCGGGAATTGCACGCGGATTTGGCTGTTGACGATAGCGCGAGAGTCGTTCACCTGTGCTCGAAGTTTTCGATGTAAATTGCATCTTCTGTAGCGCTTGCTGGGTGCGCTGAACTCCTTGGAGGATGGCGACCCGTCAGGCCTGCCGGAGCGGAGGCATGGGGGCAAGCTTGCAACACGTGGCCTCTCCGCGGGTCAGCATCGGTCTTCCCGTCTTCAACGGCGAGAACTTCTTGGCCGAGGCGATCCGATCGATCCTCGCGCAGACGTTCGAGGACTTCGAGCTGGTCATCGGCGACAATGCCTCGACGGACCGGACCGAGATCATCTGCCGCGATTTCGCCACGGCCGACCGGCGCGTCCGGTATCATCGCAACAAGACCAACATCGGCCTCGGGCCGAATTTCAACCGCGTCTTCGAGCTGGCGCGCGGGACCTGCTTCAAGTGGGCGTGCCACGACGACCTGATCGAGCCTACCTATCTGGAAAAGTGCGTAGCGGTGCTGGATGCCGATCCGGATCTGGTGCTGTGTCACGCCATGACCCGGGTGATCGGCGAGCAGCAGGGCCTCATCGACGAGCTCCAGGGTGTGGATGCCGAGCGGCCGGCCGAGCGATTCGCGGCGGTGATCCTGCGCCCGCACTGGTCCATGGACATTCATGCCGTCATGCGTGCCCAGGCCTTGCGCCGCGCGGCGCCGATGGCCGGCTACTTCGGTGCCGACAAGGCGGTGCTGGCGCGGCTCGCGCTGCTGGGCCGCTGGGCGCGGGTGCCGGAGCCGTTGTTCGTCAACCGCGACCACCCGGCGCGCACCATGCGCGCGCTCTCGTTCGCCGACCGGCTGCGCTTCAACAGCCCGACGCGCACCGGCCCGCGCAGCCTGCCGACCTGGGAGCTCTACGCCGAGTACCGGCTCGCGGCGCAGCGGCTGGTGCCAGACCCGGCGGAGCGCCGGCGCTGCCAGCGCCACCTCGCCGTGTGGTGGTTCACCAACTGGCACTGGGCGCGGGTCGGGCTCGACGTCATGGCCGCCGTGGCACCCCGTGCCTCCGGGCTGGCGTTCCGCGCGCGGCAATGGTATCACGGCGGCGCCATCGGCGTGCGCCACGGCTGAGCACGGCCCGCCGAGCAGGCAGCCTGCGCTCGCGCCGGTGGAGCGGCCCCGGGCCGGCCACCTGAGCCCACAGCGGCGGCCCTGATCCGAAGCAAGCCGGTCCAGCTCCTCCATGCTCCTGTGGCACAGTGCCCTTTACCTGCTCGCCCGCGGCTTGCCGGGCGTGGTCAGCGTCCTCGCGATCGCCATCTACACGCGGCTCTTGAGCCCGGACGAGTACGGCCTCTACGCGCTGGTGGGCGCCGTGGTGAGCCTCGCCAGCGTGGTCGGGTTCCAGTGGTTGAAAAGCGGCCTGCTGCGCTTTCGGCTCGTCTACGCGGAGCACCGCAGCGCGTTCATGTCCACCCTGTTCCTGGCCTTCGCGATCCTCGCCCTGATCAGCGGCCTCGTGGGCGGAATGGTCGCCCTGTGGGTCGAGGACCGGACGGTGCGCCTGCTGGTGCCGTTCGGGGTGGCAATGCTCTGGGTGCACAGCCTGTTCGGCCTGCAGCTCGAGCTCGCGCGCAGCGACCTGACGCCGGGCCGTTACGGTCTGATGGCGCTGGCGAGCGCGGTGCTCAGCCTAGCCTTCGCGACCGTGCTGATCCAGGCCGGTTTCGGGGTGTTCGGTCTGCTGGCGGGATCCATCCTGGGTGCCCTGGTGCCACTCGCGTTCAGCTTGCGAGCGCAGATCCGCCTCGTCCGGCCGCGCCTCGCGGACCCGGCGATCGGGCGACAGCTGCTGATCTACGGTGCGCCGTTGACCTTCACCTTCGCCCTGGAGTTCGTGGTCCACAGCTCCGACCGCCTGCTGATCGCCTGGCTGCTCGACGAAGGCGCGGTCGGCCGGTACGCGGTCGCGTACGAGCTCGCCGGCCAAAGCATCGGGCTGGTGGCCACGATCGTGAACCTCGCCGCCTATCCACTCGCCGTCAGAGCCCTCGAGCAGAGCGGGCCGGCACAGGCGCGCCAGCAGCTCGAGCACAACTTTGTTCTGCTCCTGGGGCTCGGCCTGCCGGCCGCGGCAGGTGTCGTGCTGCTGGCCCCGAACCTCGCGGGCGTGCTGCTCGGCGAGGCGTTCCGGGCGTCGGCGCCGCCGATCATGGTGGTGGTCGCCGGCGCCGTCCTGATAGCGAAGATGAAGGCGTTCTACAGCGATCTCAGCTTCCAGCTCGGCCGGCGCACCGTCTACCAGATCCGGATCAGCAGCTTCGCGGCACTGACCAACGTCCTCTTGAACCTGTGGTGGATCCCGCGCTACGGCCTGATCGGCGCGGCCTGGGCCACGCTTGTCGCGTACGCCGTCGGCCTGGCGCTCAGCATCTACTGGGGCAGGCAGGTGTTCCGGCTGCCCTTCCCGGCCGTCGAAGCCCTCAAGATCGCGCTCGCGACGGCGACTATGGCCGTGCTCTTGTGGCCGCTGCTGGACCACTCGGGAGTGCTCTGGCTGACACTCCAGGTGGGCATCGGGGCCGGCGGCTACACCGTCATGCTGTGGCTTCTCAACGTCGCCGGGCTGCGCGCCCGCTCCGCCCGCTTGGTGCCGGCGCGGCTACGCGGCGCCGGCGGAGCCTCGTCGTGAGGTCGGCACCGCGCACGCGGGTTCGGGGCGGCACCGATGCGCGTCGTCCGGTGCAGCCGGGAGACCGCATCGCGCTGTACGTGCCGTCGCTGCGCGGCGGCGGCGCCGAGCGGGTCATGCTCAAGCTCGCGAGCGCCATGACCTCGCGCGATCTGCGGGTCGACCTGGTGCTGCCGCAGGCGGAGGGCCCGTACCTTGCGCAGGTGCCGAAAACTGTGCGGGTGGTCGATCTGGCCGCGGCGCGGGTCCTCAAGAGCCTGCCGCCGCTGGTGCGTTACCTGCGGCGCGAGCGTCCGCGTGGGCTGATCTCGGCCATGACCCACGCCAACATCGTCGCCCTCTGGGCTCGGGATCTGGCGCGCGTGCCCACGGCCGTCGTCGTGAGCGAACACAGCATGCCAGGAGCGGGAGGCGAGCGATCGCACTCGCCGCGCGCATGGCTGTTCCGCGGCCTTGTGCGGCGCTTTTACCCGCGCGCCGAAGCCGTGGTCGCTGTATCGAGCGGCGTCGCCGACGCAGTTGCCGAGGGCACCGGATTCTGCCGCGAGCGCATCGATGTCATCTATAACCCGGTCGTGACGGACGGTCTGTTGGAACAGTCGCAAGAGGCCGCGTACCACCCGTGGTTTCGGCTCGGCGAGCCGCCGGTCGTTTTGACGGCTGGCCGGTTGGTCGGCATAAAGGATCACTCGATGCTGATCCGGGCCTTTGCGGCCATGGCCGACCGGCGTCCAGCCAAGCTCGTGATCCTGGGCGAGGGTGAGAAGCGAGGAGAGCTAGAAGCGCTCGTGCACGAGTATCGCCTCGGGGACAGGGTGGCGCTGCCCGGCTTTGCAGCCAATCCTTATCCCTTGATGCGCGCTTGCGGTGTTTTCGTCTTGTCGTCGATCTCGGAAGGCCTGCCCGGAGTATTGATCGAAGCCCTCGCCTGCGGCTGTCCGGTCGTTAGCACGGATTGCCCAGGCGGCGCGCGCGAGATTCTGGAGGATGGTCGCTGGGGCCGGCTGGTACC
>CAZXYL010000409.1:0-2254 GCA_964644915.1 uncultured Geminicoccaceae bacterium | reverse complement strand
CAACAGATCGCCCGCAAGCTCGGTTACCTTAATATCCCCGACGAAGTCATTGTGCCGCTCGCCAGGGTGACGGCATGAGAGCCGGCGGGGTCGGCATGGTGCTCGACCGAGCGCTGAAGGTGAAGGCGGCGTTCTACGAATGGAAAGCCGCCGAGCAGATGCTCGAGCTGCGGCGCACCGTCGCCGCGGCCGCCCGCGCCTCGCTCGAAGCGGTGGAGGCCCTCCGTGCGGCAGACAACATCAACGAGTTCGAGCTGCTCAGCGAGCGCGCGCAGTACGAAGACGCGCGCCTCGCCGCCGCCAGGAGCGAAACGGCCCTCGTCGCGCGGCGCGAGCAGCTCGCCATGTGGATGGGCCTGTGGGGCGAGCGCGCCGTCTGGAAGTCGGCGGGGCGCCTTGCCGACGTCCCCGCCGAGGAGATCGCGCTGGCCGACGTCGAGCGGCGCGCCCTCGCGCAGAGTCTCGATCTGCGTGAGGTAAAGAGCGGCTACGCCGCCGCCGCGCGCCGATCCGATCTGGCCATCGCCGAAGCCATCGTTCCGGAGCTCGGCGTCGGCGTCGACGTCGAGCGCGAAGAGGAAGGCCTCAAGGCGGGACCCATCGTCGAGCTGCGCGTGCCGTTGTTCTACCAGGGCCAGGGTGCCATCGCCCGCGCCGACGCCGAGATGCGGCGCGCCGAGCAGAAACACCGCGGTCTCGCCCTGAGGATCCGCGCCTCGGCGCGCAGCGCCGCCGCCAGGCTCGAGGCCGCGCGTGCGACGGCCGAGTTCTACCAGGACGTGCAGCTTCCGTTGCGCCAGCGCCTGGTCGATGAAGCACAGCTCCACTACAACGCCATGAACCTCGGGGTGTCGCAGCTCCTGGCTGCGCGGCGCGAGCAGATCGAGACCGGCGTGGGCTACGTGATGGCGCTACGCGACTACTGGGTCGCGCGCGCCGAGGTGGAGACGCTGCTCGCCGGGCGGTTGATCGACAACGGCACGATGCCGTCAGGAGATACCGCGCCCGCCTCGGCACCGCCGTCCGCCGGTCATTGAGGCCGGATGCAACGATTGCACGAACACCTGCGCGTACACGGGCCCGGGCGAGGAGGCTGTGCTACACCGTTCCGAAGATGAATCGAGGGCTCATCATCGGAACACTTGCGCTCGCTGCGGCGTGCGGAGACAGCGGCACCATTCCTGACGACGAGGAGCCGCAACCGACCTGCACGGTTGACGCCGACTGCACCGATGCGGCATCGCCGCTCTGCAACGTCGAGGCGGGCACGTGTGGTCCGCTGCCGGAGGGCCATTTCATCGGCTGGCGCGATGGCAGCCCGACGTCGGTGGTGCTCGTGCCGCTGTACACGCCCCCGCGGCCGCTCGAGGCGATCGATCTGACCTTCCATCCCGATCGAACCAACGAGCTGTGGGTGCTCCATCGGCCGCCGGAGACGCCCTGCAACGATCCGAGCGGCGGCAGTTGCCTCGGTCTCGAAGGCACCATCGTGGTGATCTTCGATCCCGGCGCTGCCACCCAGCAGGCCACCGAGTACAAGGATCCCAACGCCTGGCACTTCATGCGCCGGCCGCCGGCGTTCGCCTTCGGCGACAACGGCAACTTCGCCACCGCCGGCGAGGAGCGGACCGGCAATTTCCTCGACGACCCGATCAGCTACATGGGGCCGACACTGTGGACCAGCGATCTCCCCGGGATCGTTCCCGGCTGCGAGACCGCGCCAAAGGGCTGCTACAGCGTGCAGCCGCCGGGCAAGAACGGCTCGCACATCGACATGCTCCACGCCTCACCCTGGGGGATGGGGATCGCCCACGAGGTGGCCAACGTCTACTGGGTGTTCAACGGCGATGCCGGCGCGCTCGACCGCTACGACTTCGTCGCGGATCACGGGCCCGGCAACGAGAATCACTCCGACGGTGTGCTGAGGCGCTACGCCGCTGGCCAGGTGCTGCGCACACCCGACGTGCCGAGCCACATGAAGTACGACGCCGCCGACGCGGGCCTCTACGTCGCCGACACGGGCAACGGACGCATCGCCCGGCTCGACACGACGACCGGCACCCCCGGCGCAGCGGCCACGCCCAACTACGACGTGATCGACGCCACGATGGTCGATGGCGCGGCGCTCGTCGACGTGGTGGCGCCTGGCCTGCTGGTGGCCCCGAGCGGCCTGTGGATCCACGAGGACTTCCTCTACGTGACCGTCAACGCGACCAGCCGCATCCACGCCTTCTCCAAGGCGGGCGAAGAGCAG
>CAZXYL010000408.1:0-1650 GCA_964644915.1 uncultured Geminicoccaceae bacterium | reverse complement strand
GGCTTCTTCGAGGTGACCCGCACCGGCGAGGTGCTCTCGCGGCTCACGGCCGACACCTCGGTCATCCAGGCGGTGATCAGCGCCACCCTCTCGCAGGCGCTGCGCAATCTCCTGCTGCTCACCGGCGGGCTGATCCTGCTGGTCCTGACCAACCCCAAGCTGACCGGCCTCGTGCTCGTGGTGGTGCCGCTGGTGATCGTGCCGATCGTGGTCATCGGGCGGCGGGTGCGCCGGCTGTCGCGGGCGGCGCAGGACCGGGTGGGCGCGCTCGCCGGCCACGGCGAGGAGACCCTGAACGCCGTGCGCACGGTCCAGGCCTTCGCCCAGGAGGGCCGCGAGGGCGAGCGCTTCCGGGGCCTGGCGGAGCAGGCCTTCGTGGCCGCGACCGGCTACGCCTGGGCGCGCGCGGCGCTCGCCGGGCTCGTGATCACGCTGGTCTTCGCCGCCGTCGTGGTGGTGCTCTGGATCGGCGGCCACGACGTGCTCGCCGGCCGGATCACCGGGGGCGAGCTCGCCGCCTTCGTCTTCTACGCCCTGGTGGCGGCCACCGCCGCCGGCGCGCTGAGCGAGATCATGGGTGACCTGCAGCGGGCGGCCGGCGCCACGGAGCGGCTCTTCCAGCTGCTGGACACCCTGCCCTCGATCGAGCCGCCGCTGCGCCCCGCGGCCCTGCCGGAGCCGGCCATGGGCAGGCTCCAGTTCGAGCATGTGAGCTTCGCCTATCCGGCCCGACCCGAGCAGCCGGTGCTGCGCGACTTCGATCTCGCGGTCGAGCCCGGGGAGACGGTGGCGCTGGTCGGGCCCTCGGGTGCCGGCAAGACCTCGGTCTTCCAGCTCATCATGCGCTTCTACGACCCGGGCGCCGGGCGGGTGCTGTTCGACGGCCTCGATCTGCGCGAGCTCGACCCGCGGGCGTTCCGGGCGCGCATCGGCCTCGTGCCGCAGGAGCCGGTGATCTTCTCGGCGAACGCCTGGGACAACATCCGCTACGGCCGTCCCGATGCCACGGATGCCGAGGTGCGGGCGGCCGCCGAGGCGGCGCATGCGGTCGAGTTCCTCGATCGCCTGCCCGAGGGTTTCGAGACCTTTCTCGGCGAGAAGGGCGTACGGCTTTCGGGTGGGCAGCGCCAGCGGCTCGCGATCGCGCGGGCGATCCTGCGCGATCCCGCCGTGCTCCTGCTCGACGAGGCGACCAGCGCCCTTGATGCCGAGAGCGAGCGGCTGGTCCAGGACGCGCTCGAGCTCCTGATGCGCGGCCGCACCAGCCTCGTCATCGCCCACCGCCTGGCCACCGTCCTCAAGTCCGATCGCATCGTGGTCATGGACCAGGGCCGGACCGTCGCCACCGGCACGCACCGCCAGCTGATCGAGCAGGACGGCCTCTACGCCCGCCTGGCCGAGCTGCAGTTCGACGTCGATTCGCGCCTCGCCGCGGCGGAATGAGGGCCGGATCGCTCCATGGCCTCTGCGGCGGGCGAATCGGCATGGCGTTGACGGGTCGGGTTTGCGGCTGTCACAATTCGCGCACACTGCGGCCTTAGGGAGGCCGGCGTCGACAACGACCATCGGGAGATGAGGACATGGCAGCCTGGAAGCTCGTTCCGACCATGGCGCTCGCCGGCTTGGCCTGTGCGAGCCTGGCAACCGGCG
>CAZXYL010000407.1:0-2047 GCA_964644915.1 uncultured Geminicoccaceae bacterium | reverse complement strand
GGGGAGTGCATCGGAGAGGATCGCCGGCATGCGTCTGCAGGGCAAGGTCAGCATCGTCACCGGCGCCGGCTGCGGCTTCGGCGAGGGGATCGCGAAGCGGTTCGCGGCCGAGGGCGGCAAGGTGCTGGTCAACGATCTCCGGGGCGACCACGCCGAGCGCGTGGCGGGGGCGATCGCCGATGACGGCGGTCACGCCCGCGCCGTGGCGGCCGACGTCAGCCGCGAGACCGATTTCGAGCGGCTGGTCGAGGACGCGCTGCGCGCCTTCGGCCGGCTCGACCTGGTGGTCAACAACGCCGGGATCACGCACCGCAACGGGCCGATGCTGGAGATCGACGAGGCGACGTTCGATCGCGTCTTCGCCGTCAACGTGAAGGCGATCTACTGGAGCGCGCGGGCCGCCGTGCCCGTCTTTCGTCGCCAGGGCGGCGGCAGCATCATCAACATCGCGTCGACCGCGGGGCTCAGGCCGCGCCCGGGCCTCACCTGGTACAACGGCTCCAAGGGGGCTGCGATCACCATCAGCAAATCGATGGCGGTGGAGCTGGCGCCCGACAACATCCGCGTCAACGCCATCTGCCCGGTGATCGGCGAGACCGGCCTGACCTCGGCGTTCATGGGGGGCGATACGCCCGAGCTGCGCGCGAAGTTCATAAGCTCCATCCCGCTCGGCCGCATGAGCACGCCCGCCGACGTCGCGGCCGCAGCCCTTTACCTCGCCTCGGACGACGCCGCGTTCATCACCGGCGTGGCGCTCGAGGTCGACGGCGGCCGCTGCGTGTGAGGCGGGACAGATGACGGAGCGAGCCATGATGCGCGCGGTGATCATGGACGGCAGCGGCGGGCCGGAGGTCATGCACCTGGGCGAGGTGCCGAGGCCCGAGCCCGGGCCGGGGCAGGTGCTGATCAGGGTCGCGGCGACCAGCGTCAATCGCGCCGATCTGCACCAGCGCACGGGCGGCTATCCGCCGCCGCCCGGCGAGAGCGAGATCCTGGGCCTCGAGGCCGCGGGCGTGATCGAGGGCGTGGGCGCGGGGGTGACGGGCTGGCGGCCGGACGCGCGGGTCATGACCATCCTGGGCGGCGGCGGCTATGCCGAATACGCCCTGGCGCCCGCGAGCACGCTCATGCCGGTGCCCCAAGGCCTCACCCTGCTCGAGGCGGCGGCGATCTCGGAGGTGTTCATCACCGCCTGGCTCAACGTCTTCCGCGAGGCGGGCCTGAGGCCGCACGAGACCCTGCTCGTGCACGGCGGCGCCTCGGGCGTGGGCACGGCCGCCATCCAGCTCGTGCGCACGCTCGGCGGGCGGGTGATCGTGACCGTGGGCGGCGCGGCGAAGGCGGAGGCGTGCCAGGCACTCGGCGCCGATCACGCGATCCTCTACAAAGAGGAGGAGTTCGCCCCGCGCGTGCGCAAGCTCACGGACAGCCGTGGCGCCGACGTCATCCTCGACCACATCGGCGGCGCCTATCTCGAGCCGAACCTGCGCTGCCTCGCCACCTACGGCCGGCTCGTGATCATCGGGCTGCTGGGGGGGCCCAGGGCCGAGCTCAACATCGGCGGGCTCATGGCCAGGCGCCAGCGCATCATCGGCTCGGTGCTGCGCGCCCGGCCGGTCGCGGAGAAGGCGGAGATCACGAGCGAGTTCCGCAAGGCCGTGCTGCCGCGCTTCGAGACCGGCGAGCTGAAGCCGGTGATCCACGACGTGCTGCCGCTGGTCGAGGTGCGCTTGGCGCACGAGCTGATGGCAGCGAGCGCCAATACCGGCAAGCTCGTGCTCCAGGTCGACCCGGACCTGCGCTGAAGCTCCGGGCTGCGCTCGGTCCGCTCGCGCGCCCGGCAGCGGCCCGACGCTTGGCGCCACCTTGACGATCCGGCCGAAGCCGCCTAGCTAGGCAGCCGTGGGCGCATAGCTCAGTTGGTAGAGCAGCTGACTCTTAATCAGCGGGTCCCAGGTTCGAGTCCTGGTGCGCCCACCAACTTTTTAATAGGGTAGGCGGGCAATCCGAAACGCGCATAGCCGCCAGCAATCACATAGCAAGCACG
>CAZXYL010000406.1:0-1619 GCA_964644915.1 uncultured Geminicoccaceae bacterium | reverse complement strand
GCCCGACGTGCTCGTCATCGGTCTCGCCTTCGCGGTCCAAAGAGTGAGCGAGGTGCCGGCCGACATCACCGACGAGCGGCTCGACGCCGTGGTCACGGAGGCGGACGTGCATCTCTGCTCGGCCCGGGCCGAGGCGGCCTGCCTGGCCCCGGAGACCGGCGCGTGAAGATCCTGTTCGTCGGCGACGTGGTCGGGCGCGCCGGCCGCAAGCTGCTGCTCGAGGAGCTGCCGGAGCTGCGCCGCAGGCTCGCGCTCGACGCGGTGATCGTGAACGGCGAGAACGCGGCCGGCGGCTTCGGCATCACGCCGCCGCTCTGCCGCGACTTCTACGGCGCCGGCACGGATCTCATCACCACGGGCAATCACGTCTTCGACCAGCGCGAGATCATCCCCCATCTCGATTCCGACGCGCGCATCGTCCGCCCGATCAACATGATGCCGGGCACGCCCGGCCGCGGCAGCGCCGAGCTGCGCCTGCCGAACGGCCGCCGGCTCGTGGTGCTGCAGGTGATCGGCCGGCTGTTCATGGGCGCCTATGACGACCCGTTCCGGGGGCTCGACGCCGAGCTCAGGAAGCACGCCCTGGGGGTCACGGCGCATGCGCTGGTGATCGATCTGCACGCCGAGGCGACGAGCGAGAAGATGGCGCTCGCGCACCTCGCGGACGGCCGCGCCTCGGCCGTGATCGGGACGCATACGCACGTGCCGACCGCGGACGCCCGGATCCTGCCCGGCGGCACCGCGTTCATCTCCGACGTCGGCATGACCGGGGATTACGACTCGGTGATCGGCATGGACAAGGCGGCCGCCTTGCAGCGCTTCCGCTCGCACGTGCCGGGGCCGCGCCTGACGCCGGCGCTGGGCGAGCCGACGCTGTGCGCGGTCTACCTGGAGATCGACGACGCGAGCGGCCTCGCGCGGCGGGTCACGCCCCTGCGCCTGGGCGGGCGGCTCGCGCCGGCCATGCCCGATGGAGCTTAGCCCGGGGCGCCAGCCGGTCCTGGCCGAACGCGGCGATCGGGCCTGGCTCATGGGCCTGCTCGTCGCGCTCACGGCCATGGCGCCGCTCTCGCTCCAGATCTTCCTGCCGGCCATGCCGGCGATCCAGGCGCACTTCGGGGTCAGCGTCGGCGTCGCGCAGCTGGTGCTCAGCCTCTCCATCCTGGCCAATGCGATCGCGACCCTGGCCTACGGCCCGCTGTCGGACCGCTACGGCCGCCGGCCGGTGGTGCTCGCGGGCCTCGCCGCGTTCGTCGTGGGCAGCATGCTCTGCACCGTGGCCGCCAGCATCGGCGTGCTGATCCTCGGCCGGATCGTCCAGGCGGTCGGCGCCGCCGCCGGAATGGTGCTGGCACGCGCCATCGTGCGCGACCTGTACGACCGCGACCGGGCGGCGAGCATGATCGCCTACCTCACGACCGCGATGGTCGTGGCCCCCATGCTGGCACCCACGGTGGGCGCCGTGCTGACCGACTTGCTCGGCTGGCGCTCGATCTTCGCGTTGCTGACCGTGGTCGGCACCTGGCTCGCCTTCGAGGTGGTCCGCCGCCTGATCGAGACCCACCCGCCGGGCCCGGGATCCGGCTTTTTCGGCATGCTCGCCGGCGCCTCGCAGCTCG
>CAZXYL010000405.1:0-2765 GCA_964644915.1 uncultured Geminicoccaceae bacterium | reverse complement strand
CCTGCGAGCGTTTCTCAACACCTGGCGGGAGCGGTCGATCTGAGCGGCGGCCCGACGGCAGCGCACCGAAGCGACAGGGAAACAGCCTATGATCCCCGAGACGATCTACGACAACCCCCCCGACAACGCCACGCCCTGCGGCACCAACCCGACGCTCGCCTCACCGATCTCGCCGGACGGCACGCCTGAGATCGGCCGGCGCTACACCATCCCGGCGCGGCAGGGCCGGGCGATGCGGCTCGCCAGGAAGCAGGCGATCCGCATTATCAACACCCACGGCACGCAGGTGTGCGATTTCTGGGCGTTCAGCGCCGCGAACCGCGCCGAGTACCTGTCCTGGCCGCACGCGCGCGCCTGGATCAGCCGCGCCGTGCCGCGGCCCGGCGACGTGCTGGTGACCAACCGCCGCCGGCCGATCCTGACCCTGGTCGAGGACACGTCGCCCGGCGTGCACGACACGCTGATCGCGGCGTGTGACCTGTTCCGCTACATCACGCTGGGGGTGAACGAATATCATGACAACTGCTCGGATAACCTGCGCATGGCGATGATGTCGATCGGCCTGACCGTCCCCGAGGTGCCGCAGCCTTTCAACGTCTGGATGAACATCCCCGTGGCGCCGGACTGGACCATCGACTGGCGGGCGCCGGTGGCCCGGCCGGGCGATCACGTCCTACTGCGCGCGGAGATGGACTGCATCGTCGTAATGTCCGCGTGCCCGCAGGATCTCATCCCGATCAACGGCGAGAACATGACCCCGGTCGAGCTGCATGCCGAGGTCGTCGACTAACCCGTGATTGGTTCGCCCGTCATGCGGACGCCCAGGGAAGTGGCGTTCAGGGCGGCGCTTCTCGTGAACCTCGCGGCCGAGTGTGGCGGCAGGCGAAGAGGCACCGGCATGCCGCGCCTCGAAAGGACCCTGCAAAGCACCTCGAGCCACCCTGGAGAGAAGGCCATGCCCGACCCTTTGCCAAAGCCCCCGAGCCGGCCGCCTGGCCAGCCGATCATCATCAGAGATCCTGCTCGACCACCAGACGCGCCGGAGATCGACAGGCCGCTGGATAAAGAAGAAGAGGAAGGGAGGCCGCCGGCAACCATTCCAGAGATGCCACCGGCTCCCGGGCCGGGCGAACGGGCGCGGCAACAGGCCCGCTCGCGCGCCACCGACACGGGCAGCGAGGGCTTTAGCTGGTCGGGCGCGCAGCGCCAGGCGCCGGGCGCCCGTGCTCGATCAGTGCGACATGAGTACGGGTGTCGCGGCAACGTTCGAGAGCACGTGGCGGGTCACCCCGCCGAGGAGCAGTTCGCGCACGCGGCTGTGCGAATAGGCGCCCATCACGAGCATGCCGATCTGGGCCTCGCCCGCCTCGTGCAGCAGCGTGTCGCCGATGCTGCGTGAGTGCGGTCTGACGTGGCGCGCCGTGGCCGAGATACCGTGCCAGCGAAGGTAACGGATCACGTCGGCGCGCGATTCGGCACCCGCGGCCTCGTCCTCGCCGACGCTCACGATCTCGACCTGCCGCGCTTTGGCCATCAGCGGCACGGCAGCCGATACGGCACGCCAGGCCTGCAGGCTTGGCGACCAGGCGATCATCGCGGAGCTGCTCGGGTCGCGTTCCGCCCGAGCCGGCGAGAGCAGGACCGGGCGGGCCGTCTCGAGCAGGGTGTGCCCGGCGTCGTCGTGCTCGGGTTGGGCACCACCATCAGATCGTACGCCGACGCACGCCTCGTCACTGCGCTGGCATACGAACCCTGGGTCTGGCTCCAGGAGGCGGACGGCACCGGACCGGATGCATCCGGCGCGCACACCGGCACGCCGTGCATGGCGCACACGCGCTGGAATTCGGCCCGAGCCTGCTCGGCCGCACGCTCGCGTGCCTCCGCCGCGCGCGCAAACTCCTCCTCGGCGACTTGTGCTGCCCCTGGAGCACGGCCATACGTCCCTGGCTCATAGCTCGTGAGCGGCATGGTGCGAGTCGTGATCGGTTGCGGCACCTCGATGTAAAACGCCTCAATATGGCCCGCCACCGCCTTGGCCACCGTCAGGCCGATCTCGATGGCGGCGGCATTGACGGCGGTATCGGGGATGGGAACGAGGATCGTCTTCATGGCCATGGCTGCCTCCGTTCCCGACGGCAGCTCGATGCAGACAACCGTCGGTTCCTTTTTTGGCATCCCATAAGGGCAACAGCCTGCGCGGACCGAAAAGTCCGGTGCAGCTCTGGTTAATGCGAGCGCCTGATGCGTCGAGGAGCCCCTTCGCCGCACGGTCGAGCGAACCGATAGGAACCGGGCTGCCGGCGTTACGAGGCCTGCATCTCGTCCACCCGCAGGATCTCCACTGCCGGCGGCGACGTGAGGATCTCGCTGAAGGCACGCATCAACTCGGCGGTGTCCTCGCCCGGGCCGCCGCGGTGGCGCACCTGGTAGAGTTGATCGAGATTGTTCAGCTCGACCTCGAATTGAAGCGCCGCGCCGCCCTGGCCGCGCGTCAGCGGCACCAGCAGCCGGGGGTTGAGGCCATCGCGGCGAGCGGCCTCGACCTCGCGACGAATGAAGTCGATCGCGCGCTCGCGGTTGACCGGCGGCACGTCGTAGGAAAACCGGCGGCGGCGGAAGCCGCCCGCGTCGTCGTCGCCCTCAGCCCGCCGGCGGTCGAGAGCAACCGTTTCTGGGAGACTACGGGTGTCTTCGGCCTCAACCCGGCGCTGGATCGGCTTGTCGGCAATGACCCGGAGACGGGTGAATAAGTGATCACCGGCCTC
>CAZXYL010000404.1:0-2793 GCA_964644915.1 uncultured Geminicoccaceae bacterium | reverse complement strand
TCCGCCTGCTTGAGGGATTCGGTCATGAGCAGCTGGGCGGCGTTGCCGAGCAGCCCGATCAGGGCGAGCCAGGCGAGCTGCACGAGGTTCGGCCACTCCCACACGAACAGCGCCGGCACCAGCGAGAGCGGCGCCATGAAGAGCGTCATGTAGCTGATGATGGTGATGCTCGAGTCGGTGCGGCTCAGGACCTTGATCACCAGGAGCGCGCACGCCCAGGCCACCGACGAGAGCAGCACCAGCAGCTGTCCGGTGCCGACCTCGGCGATGCCCGGCCGCAGGATCAGAAGCGTGCCGGCGAAACCGATGACGATAGCGGTCCACCGGCGCAGACGCACCGTCTCGCCCAGGACCAGGATGGCGAGCAGGCTGGCGAAGATCGGGGCCGTGAAGTTGAGCGCGGTGACCTGCGCGAGCGGGGTGATGGCGACCGCGTAGAAGAACGAGAGCATCGCCACGGTATTGAAGGCCGCCCGCAGCGCGTGCAGGCCGAGCCGCTCGGTCCTGAGCGAGCCGAAGCCGTAGCGCAGGAACCACGGCAGGAGCACGACGACGCCGAACAGGTTGCGGAAGAAGGCGATCTCGAACGGGTGCAGATCGGCCGAGACCTCCCGGATCGAGGCGTGCATCGCCGCGAACAGGAAGGTCGAGGCGAACATCAAGAGTACGCCCCGGAGCGGATTGGCGGCCGCCGGCGCCCGGCCGGTCTGCAGGGCCTTCATCGGTGCGCCCGGGGGCCGGCGCGCGGCACGGCGCGCGCCGCGGGCGCCCCCGTCATCCGCCCGACGCCGCCATGAGTTGGGGGTCCACCTCGACCTGATAGCCGTCCGCGAGCCGGTTGGTCTGATTGAAGGTGCCGATCACCGCCATCAGCTCGCCCAGCATCTCCTCGTCCATGCCGAGCTTGCGTGCGGCCGCGGTGTGCGAGCGGATGCAATAGGTGCAGCCGTTGGTGGCGCTCACGGCGAGTGCCACCATCTCCTTGGTGAGCGGGTCCAGGCGCCCCGGCGTCATGGCCCGCTTCAGGCTGCGCCAGACCTCCTCGAGCAGGGGCGGATGGCTCGCCAGCGTCTTCCAGAAGTTGGGGACGAAGTCGATCTGCTTGGTCGCCATGATGTCGTCGAAGACGGCCCGGACCTCGGGCGGCGCGTGCTCGTATTCGACCATCTGAACGGTCGCCATCCGGCAGCCTCCGGGATGAAGGGGTGACCTCTCCCGCTGTCTAGCACCGCGATGCCGGCCGGTCGATGCGCGTGCGCGGGACGCTGCCACGCGCTCAGATGGCGTGCCAGGTCACGAGCGCGAAGCACGCGAGGTAGAACGCGGCGAGCAGGGCGCCGACGAGGCGCTGCGTCCTCGGGTCCGGTGGGCCCGGCAGAACGGGCGCGACGCCGTAGTCCTGCGCCCGTACCGGACCTTGGCGGCTGCGCGCCACGACCTGGCGGGCGAAGTGGCGGACCCACACCGGCGCGCGCCGGCGGTACAGATAAAGCATGAAGTGGCGCTCGATCTCGCGCACCTCGCCGGGCGAGCCGTACCATTGGCGGTACGCGAGCATGAACAGCATAAACTCGTGAATGCGCAGCACGCCGGCGGCCTGGTGCACGAGGGACGCGTCGTCACCCGGTCTTCGTGGGGACATCCTCGCCGGACCCAGCACCCCGCTCTCCGCCTGCTGCTTCGGAAGCTCTTCACATGAACAAACGCCGGCGGCGCGGCATCGCTTCCCGGCTTCCTTCCCGGTCCGTTCTCGAGGGCCAGATAAGGGACGGGGCGGCGGCAACAATGACCGAGAGAGGTTCCGTTCACGCCGTCTCGCGCCGAAACTCCTCCTAGCCCGGGAACGCGCATGTCCGAGAGTAAGACAGCAAGGAACGAGCTGAGCCGAGCCGACGTCGCCCGACAACTCCGCATGCTCGGCATCCAAGCGGGTGGCGTTCTGCTCGTGCACACTTCGTTCCGGGCGGTACAGCCGGTCGAGGGCGGACCGCTCGGCCTGATCGAGGCTCTCCGCGATGCCCTCGGCCCCGAGGGCACGCTGGTCATGCCGTCCTGGTCGGGGAGCAACGACGAACCGTTCGACCCGGCAACCACTCCGGCATCGCCCAGCCTCGGAGTCGTCGCGGATGCCTTCTGGCGGCTGCCCGGCGTGGTGCGGAGCGATCACGTCAACGCCTGCGCGGCCGCCGGGCCTCAGGCGGCCCGGATCACCGCCGATCCCCTGCCTCTTCCGCCCCACATCCGCGAGAGCCCTGTGGGTCGCGTCCACGATCTCGACGGGCAGGTGCTCCTTCTCGGCGTCGGTCACGACGCGGACACGACGCTTCACCTCGCGGAACTCCTCGCGGGCGTTCCTTACCGCGTGCCGAGGCACTGCACCGTCCTCCGGGACGGCCGCCCGGTCCGGATCGATTACGAGGAGAACGATCATTGCTGCGCGCGCTTCGCCTTCGCCGACGAGTGGCTGCGCGACCGGGGCCTGCAGTCCGAAGGGCGCGTCGGACATGCTCAGGCACGGCTCGCGCGCGCCCGGGATGTTGTGGCGGTCGCACTCGACCGCCTGGCCCGTGACCCGCTCCTGTTTCTCCATCCTCCGAGCGCCGGCTGCGCCGAGTGCGACGAGGCGCGAAGGAGCACGGCGGGCTGACATTAGAACCGCCACATCGCACCACGACCTCGCATGGACGGGCGCCCGACCTGTCGCCTGCACCGCTCGCGCCGGGTCACGGCCGGGTGATCCGGCAGGAGCGCGCGATGACTCGCACCCGGGCCTACCTATTATAATGCCAGCGC
>CAZXYL010000403.1:0-3353 GCA_964644915.1 uncultured Geminicoccaceae bacterium | reverse complement strand
CCTGCCTGCTGGTCGAGCTCGACCTGCCGGACCTCGACGGGGGCGCGCTCGTGAGCCTGCTGCGTGCCCGCCACATCGGGCTGCCGGCGATCGTCATGAGCCGCCGGCTGAAGAACCACAAGCTCGCCGCGCGCCTGCCGGCCGGCGTCGCGGGCGTGCTCGAGAAGCCGTTCGGCGACGCCGAGCTGCTCGGGCAAGTCCGACAGGCGCTGGAGCGCGGCGCCGCGTGACAGAGAATGCCGCTGCGCAGGAAGCGTCACGCGTCCTAGGTAGATTGCCCTAGGTAGACACCCGAATTTCTCCTTCCGCTCCCTTCGACGATGAATCGACGACGCGAGAGGCTTTGCCGAGTGGTCGAAGCGATTGGGGGGGAGTCATGGCGGTCACCTTGGTATCCGAACGACGCAAGGCTTACGGCGAAAGCACCGCCGGCCCGGATGGACATCCGGGGCCGGCCTGCGACGGCTTCGACGCGCTGGTCGGGATCGGCATGACGGTGACCGTAGCGCCGGGTCAGGTGATCGTGGTGGAGGGCGACCCGATCGAGCACTACTACCGGATTCTTTCCGGTACGGTTCGTCTCTACAAGGCGATCGCCGACGGTCGCAGGCAGGTGCTGGACTTTCTGGGCGAGAGCGAGTGCTTCGGCCTCACTGGGCTCGCATGGCACAGCTACAGCGTCGAGGCGGTCTCCCGGGTGATCATGGTGCGCTATCCTCGCCAGCACCTGGAGGCCGCGGTCAGGTCCGACCCCGCGCTCGCCTGCCGGCTGTTCGAGCTCGCCTGCCGCGAGCTCGGACAGGCGCAGCAGCAGATGCTCCTGCTCGGCCGCAAGAGCGCGGACGAGCGGATCGCCTCCTTCCTGCTGTCGCTGGTCGAGCGGCAGGGCGAGAGCACCTGCCAGCTGTCGATGTCGCGCCAGGATATGGCCGACTACCTCGGCCTCACGATCGAGACGGTGAGCCGGACGATCAGCCGTTTCAGGCGCGAGGGCCTGATCGCGCTGCCGACTCCGCAGCGGGTGACGCTCACCAGGCCCGAGCAGCTGCGCCTGCTGGCCGAAGGCGCGTAGATGCTCAGGCCGCCTCGGGCGGCCGCTGGAGCGGCAGGCGGACCTCGATCACGTCGGGATCGTCCGGGTGGCGCTCCCGGTGGAAGCCGAGCCGCTCGGCGACCTCCAGCATCATGCGGTTCTCGCGCAGCACGGTGCCGAAGACCTCGCCGATGCCCTGGCTGCGCGCGTAATCGATGATCGCGTTCAGGAGTGCGGTGCCGAGGCCCCGCCCCTTCAGGTCGCTGCGCACCAGCACGGCGTACTCCGCCCGCTCCCGATCCGGGTCGGACGAGATCCGCACCACGCCGCAGAACGCCTGCTCCGCGGGCGCCTCCGGGTCAATCGCCACCAGCGCCATCTCGCGCTCGTAGTCGATCTGGGTGAGCCGGGCGCAGAGCTCGGGCGCCAGGGTGCGGAACGAGGCGAAGAAGCGCAGCCGGCGATCCTCCGGGTCCGTGCGCTCCTCGACCAGATGGCGGAATGCCGGCGCGTCCTCGGGCCGGACCGGCCGGATCAGGAACCGCTCGCCGCCGGGCAGCGTGACCGTCTGCTCGAGCTCCCTGGGGTAGGGCCGGATCGCGAGGCGCGCGGTGCCGCGCTGACGCGGCGCCGCCACCCGGATCCGCGCGTCGAGCGCCAGCACGCCCCGGGGATCGGCGCGCAGCGGGTTGATGTCGAGCTCGGCGACCCGGTCGAGATCGGCCACGAGCTGCGAAACCTTGACCAGCGTGAGCGCGATCTCGTCCAACGCCGCCGGCGGCCGGTCGCGATAACCCTGGAGCAGCGCGTACACGCGCGTGCTGCGCATGAGCTCGTGCGCCAGCAGGAGGTTGAGCGGCGGCAGGGCGAGCGCCTGATCGCGCACCACCTCGACCGCGGTCCCGCCTTCGCCGAACAGGATCACGGGTCCGAACAGGATGTCGTCCGTCACGCCGACGATCAGCTCGGTGGCATTTTGGGCCTCGGCCATCGGCTGCACGGTCACCCCCTCGATCGTCGCGTCCGGCCGCGCGCAGCCGACATTGGCGAGCATGGTGCGCGCCGCCTCTCGCACCTGGTCCGGGTCCAGCCCCAGCATCACGCCGCCGACGTCGGACTTGTGCGTGATCTCGGGCGAGAGGATCTTGAGCGCGACCGGCCGGCCGATCCGGCGCGCCGCCTCGGCCGCTTGCTCGGGCGTCGCGGCCACCTCGGTGTGCACGGCCGGGATGTCATAGGCGCCGAGCACCGCCTTGGCCTCGGGCTCGGTCAGCCACTCCCGCCCTTCGGCCATCACCTGGTCGATCACCTTCTGTGCCCGTGCCACGTCCGGCTCGAAGGTCTCCGGGATCGAGGGCGGCACCTCGCGCAGCAGCTCCTGATTGCGCCGGTAATCCACGAGATGCATGAAGCCGCGCACCGCGTCGGAAGGCGTCCCGTAGGTCGGGATCCGGGCCTCGGCGAAGAGCCTCCGGGCAGCGGCGGCCGAGGCCTCGCCGAGCCAGCTGGTCAGCACCGGCCGCTTCTGCTTCTGGGCGGCGGCGATCGTCGCGCGCGCGGCCTCGGTGCTGTCCGCGACCGCCGTCGGGCAGTTCAGCACCAGGACGGCATCGCTGCCCGGGTCGGCGAGCACCGCGTCGAGCGCCGCCCCGTAGCGCTCGCCCGGCGCGTCGCCGATGATGTCGACGGGGTTGCCGCGGCTCCAGGTCGGTGGCAGGACCTGGTTCAGGCGCTCGATCGTCTCCGGCGCCAGCTCGGCAAGCCGCCCGCCGCCCGCGATCAGGCTGTCGGTCGCGAGCACGCCCACGCCGCCGCCGTTGGAGACGATCGCCATGCGATCGCCGCTGATGCGCAGGCCGCTGCCCAGGGTCTCGACCGCCGCGAACAGCTCGTCCAGCGTCTCGACCCGCAGCATGCCGGCGCGCCGGATCGCCGCCTGATAGACCGCATCCACCCCGGCGAGCGCCCCGGTGTGCGAGCTCGCGGCTTTGGCCGCCTCGCTGGTGCGCCCGGCCTTGATCACGACCACCGGCTTGGAGCGCGCCGCCGCCCGTGCCGCCGACATGAACTTGCGCGCGTGGGTGAGCGCCTCGATGTAGAGCAGGATCGCGCGGGTGTGCCGCTCGGTCGCCAAGTAGTCGAGCAGGTCGCCGAAGTCCACGTCCGCCATGCCGCCGAGCGAGACCATGTGGCTGAAGCCAATGCCGCGAGCACTCGCCCAGTCCAGGATCGCGGTGAGGATGGCCCCCGACTGGCTGACGAAGGCGAGATCGCCCGGCAGGGCCTGCCCTTGTGCGAAGCTCGCGTTCAGCCCGTGGCC
>CAZXYL010000402.1:0-4996 GCA_964644915.1 uncultured Geminicoccaceae bacterium | reverse complement strand
GCGGTCGCAACGAGCAGGCGGTCAGCGGGGTCCCCATGAAAGGTCGCGGGTAGGAAGGAGGATTCGATGGCAATGGCCGGCGTCAGCGGGGTCAGGCGGACGCCCGGCGCGCGGCCCGCTCGATGGCCGGCATGCTCTCTTCCGACATCGGAGCTCCCGCGTCCAGCCAGAGAAGCGCGTGCGTGTCGAGCAGGAGCATCACCGGTGCAGGATGCCCCGCTCCGCGTCCGGCTCCTCCTCGAGCACCGGAGCCGTCAGGTCCACGCCGGGTGGGACCTGAACCGAACCACGATGCGCGCCCCAGAGCGTCGGCACCCTTGTTTTCGGCGGATGCAACTCGGCGATCGGTCGGCCGCGCCGGGTCACGATGACCCGGATAGGCGGCGTGCCTCCAGATCCTTGAACATGGCGAGGCAGCGCGCCTTGAACGCCGTCGCGCTGACCTCCAGCACCTGCTCTTCCATCCGCCTCTCCGCAATGGACAGATCATCCTGACCATTTTGTTCGCTTCGGCTGGAGGTACAAGTTGACACAGCTGCCGGGCATTGAGCGACTCGACGCGGCAACCGGCCGCGCCACGGCAATCCGCCCTTTTCGCCGGCCGGGCAAGCGGCTAGGTTTGGCGCGCCGAAGCTGGACTTTGCCGCAGCGTGCACGGCAACGAGGGCAGGGAAGTCATGAAGATCGGTGTGCCGAAGGAGCGGCGCCCGCATGAGCGCCGGATCGCCGCATCGCCCGATGCGGTCAAGCGCTACGTCGCGCAGGGCGGCCAGGACGTGCTGGTCGAGAAAGGCGCGGGCGCAGGCGCGCTCGTCGCCGATCAGGCCTTTGCCGATGCCGGCGCGCAGCTGGTCGATGTCGAGACGATCTGGGGCGAGGCCGAGGTCGTGCTCAAGGTCCAGCGCCCGCTCATGCCGGGCGAGGGCGAGCTCGACGAGATGGCACTCCTGCGCGAGGGCCAGGCCCTGGTCGGACTGCTCAACCCGTTCATGCACCGCGAGCAGGTCGACGCCTACGCCGAGCGCGGCGCGATCGCCTTCGCGATGGAGCTGCTGCCCCGGACCACCCGCGCCCAGGCCAAGGACGTGCTCTCCAGCCAGGCGAACCTCGCGGGCTACAAGGCGGTGCTCGACGGCGCCGCCGAGTTCCATCGGGCGATGCCGATGATGATGACCGCGGCCGGCACCGTGCCGCCGGCCCGGGTCTTCATCCTGGGGGCAGGCGTCGCCGGCCTGCAGGCGATCGCGACCGCCAAGCGCCTGGGCGCCATCGTCTCCGCCACCGACGTGCGCCCGGCGTCCAAGGAGGAGGTCGAGAGCCTGGGCGCCAAGTTCGTGGGCGTGCCGGTCGAGGAGGCGGCGACCGCCGGCGGCTACGCCAAGGAGCTGACCGAGGACCAGAAGAAGCGCCAGGCGGAGATGGTGGCCGAAACCCTGAAAGGGCAGGACATGGTGATCACCACCGCGCTGATCCCGGGCCGCAAGGCCCCGGTCCTGGTCACCAGGGCGATGGTCGAGTCCATGAAGCCGGGCAGCGTGATCGTCGACCTCGCGGTCGAGAACGGCGGCAACTGCGAGCTCGCCGAGCTCGGCAAGGTGGTGGAGCACAGGGGCGTGAAGGTGGTCGGCCACGCCAACGTGCCCTCGCGCCTCGCTCCCGACGCGACCCTGCTCTACGCCCGCAACCTGCTCAATTTCCTGGCGCTGCTCACCGACAAGGACACCAAGGCGTTCATGGTCAACATGGACGACGATCTGGTGCGCGGCACGCTGATCACCCGCGATGGCCAGGTGGTCCATCCGGCGCTCGCGCAGAACCAGGCCGCCTAGGGCCAGACCCCACAGGGGAGGACGTCGATGGAAGCGATCGACCCCACGGTGTTCAATCTGATCGTCTTCGTGCTCGCGATCTTCGTCGGCTATTACGTGGTCTGGGCGGTCACGCCGGCCCTGCACACGCCGCTCATGTCCGTGACCAACGCGATCTCGAGCGTGATCGTGGTCGGTGCCCTGATTGCGACCGGCGCCGAAGGTCTGAGAGCCGCGTCCGTGTTCGGCTTCATCGCCCTGGTCCTCGCCTCGGTCAACATCTTCGGCGGCTTCACCGTCACCCAGCGCATGCTGCACATGTACAAGAGGCGCAACTGAGGCCGGGGCCGCTCGCATGACCACGAACGTCGTCGCCCTCGGCTACCTCGCCGCCGCCGTCTGTTTCATCCTCGCCTTGCGCGGGCTCAGCTCGCCTGCGACCGCGCGGCAGGGCAACATCATCGGCATCACAGGCATGGCGATCGCCATCCTGTTCACGTTTTTCACCCTGCCGCACGCCAGCATCGGCAACTACCTGATGATCCTGATCGGGATCGCGATCGGCGGCAGCATCGGCGTCACCATCGCCATGCGCATCCCGATGACGGCGATGCCGCAGCTGGTCGCGGGCTTCCACAGCCTGGTCGGCATGGCGGCGGTGCTGGTCGCGGCGGCCGCCTTCTACAACCCGGCCGAGTTCCACATCACGACGCCCGAAGGTCGGATCAAGACGGCGAGCCTGTTCGAGATGGGCCTGGGCACGGTGATCGGGGCCATCACCTTCTCCGGCTCGGTGATCGCGTTCGCCAAGCTCCAGGCGCTGATGCGCAGCGCGCCGATCCTCCTGCCCCAGCGCCACCTGATCAACATCGGCATCGGCGTCGCCATCCTGCTGCTGTTGATCATGTTCGTCGCGGCCGAGAGCGCGTCGGCGTTCTGGCTGATGACGCTGCTCGCGTTCGCGATCGGCTTTCTTCTGATCGTGCCGATCGGCGGCGCGGACATGCCGGTCGTGATCTCGCTGCTCAACTCCTATTCCGGCTGGGCGGCGGCCGGCATCGGCTTCACGCTCAACAACCCGGCGCTGATCATCACCGGTGCTTTGGTCGGCTCCGCGGGCGCGATCCTGTCCTACATCATGTGCAAGGCCATGAACCGCTCGTTCATCAGCGTGATCCTGGGCGGCTTCGGCGAGGTGGCGGCGCTCGAGGCGGGCGCCGAGGAGCGGGTGGTCAAGCCCGGCAGCGCCGAGGATGCCGCCTTCATCATGCAGAACGCGCGCAAGGTCATCATCGTGCCGGGCTACGGCATGGCGGTGGCCCAGGCGCAGCACGCGGTGCGCGAGCTGATGGATCAGCTGATCGAGGAGGGCGTCGACGTCAAGTTCGCGATCCACCCGGTCGCCGGGCGCATGCCGGGGCACATGAACGTGCTGCTCGCCGAGGCCAACGTGCCCTACGACGTCGTGCACGAGATGGAGGAGATCAACAACGAGTTCCAGACCGCGGACGTCGCCTACGTGGTCGGCGCCAACGACATCACCAACCCCGCGGCGCGCGAGGACCCGTCGAGCCCGATCTACGGCATGCCGATCCTGGACGTCGACCGGGCCAAGGCGGTGTTCTTCGTCAAGCGCTCGATGAGCCCGGGCTACGCCGGCATCGACAACACGCTGTTCTACAAGGACAACACCATGATGCTGTTCGGCGACGCCAAGAAGATGACCGAGGAGATCGTGCGCTCGCTGGAGTAGCGCTCAGGCCTTCCGCACGAGCGTCTCGAAGGCCTCGCGCATCGCGGCGTAGTGCGCCGGTACCCGGCGGTAGATCTCGAGCGCGAGCTGCTCGCGATAGGTGTGCGAGGTCAGGTTGCGGTCCTCGAGGAGCTGCAGCCATCTCGCCTCGTCCTGGAGCCAGCGCGAGCGATAAGCCTGCTGCAGGACAGCCTTCGGGCTGTTCGCCTCGATGCCTTCACGCGCCAGGAGGCGTCGCACCGTCTTCCAGAACAGCTCGAAGGTGAACTCGAAGCGCTGGATCGTGCCGTCGACCGCGAGCGCCTGGTCCTCGGGCACGCGCAGAGCCTCTGCCAGCCGGTCGAGCGAGCGCCCGAGGCTATCGAGCAGGTTCTGAAGCGCGCGATCGTTCATGGACGACCATTCCTTCCTCGCGGATCTGCTCGCGCAACTCCTCGGGCGCCTCTTCCCAACGCAGCAGGTCGATCAGGAGCAGCGTCGGCGCCTCTTCCTCGAAGTCGAGCTTGACCTTCAGCCACTGGTAGCGGTCCATAGTGGGCGCCTCGACGGCCAGGTCGATGTCCGAGCGCTCGAAGTGGTCGCCGCGCGCCCGCGAGCCGAACAGCCAGACGCGCTCGACCGCCGGGTGCGCGGCGAGGCGTTCGGCGAGCTGCTGGATCAGCTCGCGGCGGGGCAGGTCCTTGGGCAGTCCGGATCGCATGTCTCGATAGTGCGACCTGTTGCCGGTCCCGTCCAGGGAAGTCACGGCGGCACGCGGGTCCGCCTCGGCGCGCGGGGGTAGGGATCGGTTAACCTTGTTCACCTAATCTCACGGATGGTGGAACAGGTCCCGCGCGCGGGAAAAAAGGCCGGGCGCAGCCCGGCCGGGCAAGGAAGGTGGTTCGGCCAACCCGAAGGTCGGACAGGTGGTGGTCGGAGGCGAAGGCGTTGCTGAGAGAGCGGGTCGGGGGGCGGATCACCAGGGCAGGACAGGTCGCGGCAGCCACGGGCGGGGTGTGAGCTGCGGGTGCCGCCACGCTTCGCAGGCGATGCCGTCGCCGTCACGATCGTGCCTTTGCCAATAGCCGGGCTCTCCCCTGTGCGCGGGCGCGAGGCCGACGGCGTGCGCCGCTCTGCAGTTCGGGAAGGCCGCGATGTGCCTGAGCGTGGTCATGGGCGGCCAGGGCGACAGGCTCAGCAGGCCCAGCGCGAGCACGGCGGCGATACCCGCGACCGGCACCGCCACCCTGGCCCAGCGCCAGATGCGGCGGAGCCTGATCGCACGCTCGTAACGACGGGAGACAGCCCGGAAGCCGCGCTTCAGGCGAGCCTGCTCCTTCTCCGCCTCGCGGGCAGTGCCGAATCTTTCACCCCGCGGGCCGATCACTCCCGCGCGGCGTGACCAGTGCCCGCCTATGCTCTGCCGGGCTTTGTGTGTCTATGACCGAACTCTGAC
>CAZXYL010000401.1:0-8787 GCA_964644915.1 uncultured Geminicoccaceae bacterium | reverse complement strand
TGTATGCTGCCGGTGTTGCCGGAGGAGCCGATGGCGCCTTTGGGGGCGTTGCGGTGCGAATGAGGGGCGTTTTGGCCGCGGTGGTGGCGCTTTTTGGCCTCGGATTCGAGGCGTCGGGAGCGCAGGAATGCGACGTTTCGGTCAGCTTCGTCGACTTCGGGCGCCTGGATTTTCGCCGTGGCGGGGAGATCACCGGGCGCTTGCTGGTCCGCTGCGATCGCCCGCAAGCCTTTGTCATTGCTGCCTCTTCCGGCCATGGCGGCTACGAGCTGCGGCGCATGAAGGGGCCCGGCGGGGCGGAATTGCGCTACAATCTGTTCCTCGACCCCGCGCGGCGCCAGATCTGGGGGGATGGCACGGCCGGGACACTACCCCTGGTAGGTCAGAGCGACGGCCGCGAGGCGTCCTATGTCATCTATGGCCTTGTGCCGAAAGGACAATCGGCCCCGCCCGGGCAGTACAGCGACGCCGTCGTGGTGACCCTGGCGCGCTGAGCCGCTCATCGAACGTTAGCCGCGCTTTGGTAGGTTGACGGCCGACCGTCGATGAGGCCTCATCCTGCCATGTCCCGCGATTTTCCGAGGCTGGCGCGCTGCGCGCTGCTCGGCGCCCTGCTGGCGCCCGCGGCCGCGCTCGCCGGCCAGAGCGCCACGCTCACCGTGACCGTCCGCGTCGTCGACCGCTGCACGCTCGAGGTGCCGCCCGCCCAGCCGCCCGGGCTCGCGTGGCTCGGCGGCGGGCCGCATCCGGCGGCGCACGCCTGTGCCGGCGGCACGCCCGCGATCATCCACGTGCCCCCGCACACGCCTGTGGCCGGCACCAACGGGCCGCCCGGCCACGCCGGCGGCGGCCCCCCCGGCAAGGCGGGCAAGGGCCCCCCCGGCAAGGCGGGCGGGCCGAACGTGCTCGTCACCGTGACCTACTGATCGCCGGCGGGTTGGGACGATCGTGGCGGCACGCCGCGCACTTGCCGCTTGTTCCGTGACCGCCTGGTGCATTATGCTACCGTCGGTTTGGTAAGTGACCGGCTGTAGAAGAGGGTCCGCCATGACGGCCTCGAGCGCGCGCAGGAGCCGTTGTCATCGCGGCGCCTGGCTCGTCCTGTTCCTGCTCTTCGCCACGCCCAAGCTCGC
This sequence comes from uncultured Geminicoccaceae bacterium, assembly GCA_964644915.1. GTDB lineage: Bacteria > Pseudomonadota > Alphaproteobacteria > Geminicoccales > Geminicoccaceae > CAZXYL01. The sequence continues at coordinate 7,654 of CAZXYL010000401.1, read as the reverse complement.
CGCCGCCCAGGGCTTCGAGGCCTGGCTGGGCGAGTTCCGCGCCGAGGCGCGGGTCCAGGGCATCCGGGAGGCGACGCTCGAGCGGGCGCTCGCCGGCCTGGAGCCGATCCCGCGCATCATCGAGCTCGACCGCCGGCAGGTCGAGACCCGCATCAGCTTCGAGGAATACCGGCGGCGGGTGCTCTCGGAGGACCGCGTGCAGCGCGGGCGCGAGCTGTATCGCGAGCACCAGGAGCTGCTCGACCGGGTGGCCGCGGACTTCGGCGTGCAGCCGCGCTTCATCGTCGCGCTCTGGGGCATCGAGAGCACTTACGGCGCCTTTCGCGGCCAGTACCCGGTGATCGGCGCGCTGGCCACGCTCGCCTGGGACGGCCGGCGCGGCACCTTCTTCCGCGGCGAGCTCCTGAAGGCGCTCCAGATCGTGGATGCCGGCGACATCGCGCCGGAGGACATGATGGGCTCCTGGGCCGGCGCCATGGGCCAAAGCCAGTTCATGCCCTCGAGCTTCCTCGCTTACGCGGTCGATTACGATGGCGACGGCCGGCGCGACATCTGGACCAGCCTGCCCGACATCTTCGCCTCGATCGCCAATTATCTGGCCAGCGCCGGCTGGAGCGACCGCTACACCTGGGGTCGCGAGGTGCGGGCGCCCGATGCGCTCGCCAACGGCATCACGGGGCTGGACGTCGCCAAGCCTCTGCGCACCTGGCAGGAGCTGGGCGTCCGGCGATCGAACGGGCGCGATCTGCCGCGGGTCGCCATCGAGGCCTCGCTCCTGCGCATGGACGAGGGTGCCGGGCCCGCGTACCTGGTCTACCAGAACTTCCGCGTCCTCATGCGCTGGAATCGCTCGACCTACTTCGCGCTCACGGTGGGGGAGCTCTCCGATCTGATCGCCGAGGCTTAACCAAACCGATACCAAGGAGGACTAGACGACGGGATGAGCCGGAACGGGTCGCCGCGCTGGCTGATCGGCTGGTTGAGCCTGGCTCTGCTGGGGCTCTCGGCCTGCAGCTCGCGCGTGCCCGACACGGTCGGCGTGTACAAGCTCGGCAATCCTTACCAGATAGGCGGCCAATGGTATCATCCGACCTACGATCCGCACTACGATCGCACCGGGATCGCGTCCTGGTACGGCGCCGAGTTCCATGGCCGGCCGACCGCCAACGGCGAGTACTTCGACAAGGAGCGCCTGACCGCGGCGCATCCCACCCTGCCGCTGCCGAGCTTCGTGCGCGTGACCAATCTCGCCAACCGCCGCAGCCTGACGCTCCGGGTCAACGACCGCGGCCCGTTCATCGGCGATCGCATCATCGACGTCTCGCAGGCCGCGGCCCGGCAGCTGGGCTTCGAGCGCCACGGCCTGGCGCCGGTCCGGGTGCAGTTCCTGCAGCTGGCCGATGCCCGGGGCCGACCCCCGCAAGCCCCGGTCGTGGCCCAGCTGAGCCGCCCACCTGCCGTGCAGCTGGCGAGCGGGGCGCCCAGCGGGCGCTGCCTGGCCCCGGCCGGCTTCATTCAGGTCGGGGCATTCGCCGAGCCCGAACGCGCGCAACACCTCGCCGGGCAGCTGCAGAACCGGTTCCAGGCCCCGGTGCACGCCGAGCCGCCTGGGCCCGACCGGCTCGCGCGCGTCCGCCTCGGCCCGCTCGCCGACGCCGCCGAGGTCGAGGCGACGCTGCGGCAGCTCGAGCGGATCGGCATCTCGAGCGCGTTCGTCGTGCCACCACAATCACAAGAGCAGGAGACCTGCTGATGCGCACTCGGAGGACATCGTCTGGCCGTCTCATCAACGATGCGTGAGGAGTCCATGTTCGACGCGATCGTGTTCGGAACCCGTCGCCTGCTGTTGCCGCTTGCGGTCCTGGCGCCCGTTCTCCTGCCGCAGGCCGCCGGCGCTTATGAGACGCCAGCCAAGGCCGCCATACTTGTAGAGGCGGCAACCGGTCAGGTGCTGTTCGAGAAGAACTCCGACGAGCCGCTGCCGCCGGCCTCGATGAGCAAGCTGATGACGGTCCTCATGGCCTTCGAGCGGCTGAAGGATGGCCGTCTCAGCCTCGAGGACACGTTCCCCGTGAGCGAGAAAGCCTGGCGCAAGGGCGGCTCGAAGATGTTCGTCGAGGTGGGCAAGCGGGTCTCGGTCGAGGATCTGCTCCACGGCATCATCGTCCAGTCCGGCAACGATGCCTGCATTGTCCTGGCCGAGGGCCTGGCCGGCAGCGAGGAGGCCTTCTCCGAGCAGATGACCGCGCGCGCCCACGAGCTCGGTCTCGTCAACACCATGATCAAGAACGCCAGCGGCTGGCCCGATCCGGAGCACCGCATGAGCGTGCGCGATCTCGCCCTGCTCGCGCACATCCTGATTCGAGACTACCCGGAGTACTATCCCTACTTCGCCGAGACCGAGTTCGAGTTCAGCGGCATCCGCCAGCACAACCGCAATCCGCTGCTGTATCGCGGGGTTGGTGCCGACGGCCTGAAGACCGGCCATACCGCGGAAGCGGGCTACAGTCTCATCGCCTCGGCGGTGCGCGACGGCCGTCGTCTGGTCCTGTCCCTGGCCGGCCTCGAGACGCCCGGGCAGCGCGCCCGGGAGGCCGAGCGGCTCCTGGAGCATGGCTTCCGCAACTTCGACACCTATGCGCTGTTCAGGGCTGGTCAGCCGGTGGAGATCGCCGACGTGTGGCTCGGCGAGATCCGCACCGTGCCGCTGGTGCCCGAAGAGGACGTCGTGATTACGCTCAGCCGTGAGGCGAGGCAGGCCCTCCAGGTCAAGCTGGTCTACGACGGGCCGATCCCCGCGCCAGTGTCGAACGGCATGGAGCTGGCGTTCCTGGAGATCACCGCCCCCGGCATCGAGCCGCGGCGTGTGCCCCTGGTCGCGGGCCACGAAGTGCACGCCGTCAACATGTTCGGCCGGGTGAGCGGCGCGCTCGGCTATCTGATCTGGGGCTCTTCATGAGGCCGCCGGCGCACCTGCCCTGCGCGCGACCGCAGTACGGGCGGGGATGACCCGTCCGGGGCGGCTGATCACCTTCGAGGGCGGTGAGGGCGCCGGCAAGACGACCCAGATCGAACGGCTCGCCGCCGACCTGCGCCGTGCCGGTATCGATGTCGTCACGACCCGCGAGCCGGGCGGCACGCCGGGTGCCGAGGCGATCCGGCAGCTCCTGGTCACCGGTGCCACCGAGCGCTGGTCACCACTCACCGAGACGCTGCTGCATCTGGCGGCGCGGCATGACCATGTGACGCGCCGGATCGCCCCGGCGCTGGCAGCAGGACGCTGGGTGGTGTGCGACCGGTTCGCCGATTCCACCCGCGTCTATCAGGGTCTCGCCGGCGCGGTCGGGCTGGACGTGGTCGACCGGCTGCACCAGATCGTGCTCGGCGATCTCGAGCCGGATCTGACGGTGATTCTGGATCTGCCGGCGGATCAGGGTCTGGCCCGGCGGCAGGCGAGCGCAGGCGAGGACCGTTACGAGCGGATGGGGAGCCAGTTCCACGAACATGTGCGCCAGGGCTTTCTCGAGATCGCGCAGCGCGCGTCGGGACGCTGCGTCGTGATCGACGCGCAGGCCGGCATCGACGAGGTGGCGCTCGCGGTCCGCGGGGCGGTGGCGGCTCGGCTGGCGATCCGGCTCGGCTAGCGGCGGATCGTGCATGACCACCGTCCTCGAGCCGCGCGCCAACCCGAGGCTCCTCGGGCAGGAGCGCGCCCTCGATACCCTGCAGAGCGCCTGGCGCTCCGGGCGCCTGCCGCACGGCTGGCTGCTCATGGGGCCGCGCGGCGTCGGCAAGGCGACGCTCGCCTACCGCTTCGCCCGCGCCCTGCTCGCCGGGGCCGAGGCCCGGGCCGGGTTCGATCTGCCCGCAGACCATCCGGTGTTCCGCCAGATCGCTGCCGGCGCGCATCCCGATCTGCACGTCGTCGAGCCGGCGCGCGATCCGAAGACCGGCAAGGTGAAGAGCGAGATCCCGGTCGACGCGGTCCGTGCGGCGACGGCCGTCCTGCACAGCACGTCGGCGATGGGCGGCTGGCGGGTCGTGATCGTGGACGGGGCGGAGCAGCTCAACCGGAACGCGGCCAACGCCCTGCTCAAGCCGCTCGAGGAGCCGCCGGCGCGCACCGTGCTCCTGCTCGTGAGCCACTGCCCGTCGCGTGTCCTGCCGACGCTCCGCTCGCGCTGCGCCAAGCTGCGGCTCGGCCCTCTTGCGGACGAGGTGGTGGTGGAGATCGTCGCAGAGCAGGCGGGTGAGGTCGACGCCGAGACCCGCCGGGCCGTGGCGCGTCTCGCGCACGGCAGCCCGGGGCGGGCGCTCGAGCTCGCGACCGCGGGATCCTTCGCTCTCTACCGGCGCCTTGCGGAGGCGCTGGGCGCCGAGCCCGTGGACCGCCTGGGGCTGCACGAGCTCGCGGGCGAGCTGGTGCGCCATGCCGAGGCCCAGGGCTTCGTGGCAGCCGTCGCCCTGATCCAGGAGCTGATGGGACGGATGCTGGCGGCCGGTCTCGATCGGTTGGGTCCGGCCACTTACCCGGGCGAGGCGGCGGCCCTGCAGCGGGTCGCGGCGCGTCGTCCCCTTGATCGCTGGGCAGGCTTGTGGGAGAAGATCGCGCGGCTGGCGGCTCGGGCCGACGGCCTGAACCTCGACCGCTTCCAGGTGCTCCTGCACGTCCTGGGCTTGCTGGCGCCGGCTGCGGGCCAGAGCGATGAGCGCCCCTTAGGTGGCGCGTCTCTCGGAGGCCACCATGTCCTCGGCTGACGCCTTCTACGTCACGACGCCGATCTATTACGTCAACGACGTCCCGCACATCGGCCACGCCTACACCACCATCGCGTGTGATGCCATTGCCCGCTTTGCGCGGCTGGACCGCTACCGGGTGTATTTCCTCACCGGCACGGACGAGCACGGGCAGAAGGTCGAGAAGGCGGCGGCCCAGGCGGGCATGGCGCCGCAGGTGTTCACCGACCGGGTCTCGGAGCGCTTTCGCGAGCTCGCGCGGCGCATGGACATCAGCCACGACGATTTCATCCGGACCACCGAGCCGCGCCACAAGGAGGCGGTCCAGGCGCTCTGGCGCGAGCTGGCGCGCCGCGATCAGATCTATCTCGGGACCTATGCGGGGTGGTACTCGGTGCGCGACGAGGCGTTCTTCGCCGAAAGCGAGCTGGTCGAGGGCAAGGCGCCGACCGGCGCGCCCGTGGAGTGGGTCGAGGAGCCCAGCTACTTCTTCCGTCTCTCCGCCTGGCAGGAGCCGCTGTTGCGCGTCTACGAGGAGCGGCCGGACTTCATCCTGCCGCCGTCGCGGCGCAACGAGGTCGTGAGCTTCGTCCGCGGCGGGCTGCAGGACCTGTCGATTTCGCGCACGAGCTTCCGCTGGGGCGTGCCGGTGCCGGACGATCCGGATCACGTGATCTATGTCTGGCTGGACGCGCTCACGAACTACATGTCGGCGCTGGGCTACCCCGACACCCGGGCCGAGAGGTTCCGCGCGTTCTGGCCCGCTGACCTGCACGTGGTCGGCAAGGACATCCTGCGCTTTCATGCGGTCTACTGGCCGGCCTTCCTCATGGCCGCCGGCATCGACGTGCCGCGGCGCATCTTCGCCCACGGCTGGTGGACCATCGAAGGGCAGAAGATGTCGAAGTCGCTGGGCAACGTCATCGATCCCGTGCACCTGATCGAGACCTACGGCCTCGATCAGATCCGCTATGTCCTGCTGCGCGAGATCGCGTTCGGCAGCGACGGCGACTTCTCCCGGTCGGCGATCGTCAATCGCATGAACCGGGATCTCGCCAACGACTACGGCAACCTGGCTCAGCGCGTCCTGTCCATGATCCAGCGCTACTGCGAGGGGGTGCTGCCGGCGCCGGGCGAGTTCACCGGCGAGGACGACGAGCTCCTGGGGGCCGCGGACGCGCTCCTGGATCGGGTGCGCCGGGAGATGGCGAGCCAGGCCCTGCATCGCGCGCTCGAGCAGATCTTCGAGGTGATCGGTGCCGCCAATCGCTACGTCGACGCCCAGGCGCCCTGGGCGTTGCGCAAGCAGGACCCCGAGCGCATGGGCACGGTGCTCTACGTGCTCGCGGAGACCATCCGGCGCATCGCGCTGCTCACCCAGGCCTTCGTGCCCGCGGCGTCGGCGCGCATCCTCGATCAGCTCGCCGTGCCCGCGGGGGCACGGACGCTGGCGAGCTTTCGGGGCGACGAGGGCGCGCTGGTGGCGGGCACGGCGCTGCCGCCGCCGGTCGGCGTCTTTCCAAGGTTCGCCGAATAGCTCGATGCTGGTCGACAGCCACTGCCATCTGGATTTTCCCGGGCTCGCCGAGGACCGCGAGGCGGTGATCGCGCGCGCGGCGGCGGCCGGGGTCGGGATCATCCAGACCATCGGCACGCGCCTTGCCACCTTCGATCGCGTGCTCGCGATCGTGGACGCGCACGAGGGCGTCTTCTGCTCGGTCGGGGTCCATCCGCACCAGGCGGCCGAGGAGCCGCTGGACGGCCCCGCGCCGCTGCTCGCGCACACCTCGCACCCGAAGGTGATCGGGATCGGGGAGGCGGGCCTCGACTATCATTACGACCACAGCCCGCGCGCGGCGCAGGCCGATGGCTTCCGGGCGCATATGCGGGCGGCGCGCGCGAGCGGGCTGCCGCTGATCGTGCACACGCGAGAGGCCGACGAGGACACCATCGCCATGCTGCGCGCGGGCATGGCGGAAGGGCGGTTCGAGGGCGTCGTGCACTGCTACAGCTCGAGTGCGGAGCTCGGGCGGGCGGCGGTCGAGATGGGGCTCTACCTCGGCATCGGCGGCATTCTCACCTTCAAGCGCTCGGACGAGCTGCGCGCGAGTGTGCGCGAGCTGCCGCTCGAGCGCCTGCTGCTGGAGACCGACGCGCCCTATCTGGCACCCGAGCCGATGCGCGGCCGACGCAACGAGCCCGCGTATGTGCGGCGCGTCGCCGAGACGCTCGCGGCCGTCAAGGGGGTGGCGATCGAGGAGATCGAGCGCGCTACGACCGACAACTTCCTGCGCCTGTTCGGCAAGGTGAAACCGCCCGCCGGGTCCCCATGCGCGTGACCGTGCTCGGCTGCGGCACGTCCTCGGGCGTGCCGGTGATCGGTTGCCGCTGTCGCGTGTGCACGTCGCGCGAGCCGCGCAACCGGCGGCGGCGCTGCGCCGTCTGGCTGCAGGACGGCGGGACGGGGATCCTGGTCGACACCCCGCCCGATCTGCGCTGCCAGTGCCTCGATGCCGGCATCGACCGCCTGGATGCGCTGCTTTACACCCACCCGCACGCCGATCACGTCAACGGGCTCGACGATCTGCGCGCGCTGAACTTCCTCATGAACCGGCCGATCGACGCGTTCGGCGATGCCGCCGTGCTCGCGCGCATCGAGGAGCGGTTCCCTTACGCCTTCCTGCCGCCGGAGCCGGAGAAGGGCTGGTGGCGCCCGGCGCTGGTGCCGCGCCCGGTCGAGGGGCCGTTTCACGTCGGCGAGCTGCTGATCCGGCCATTCGAGCAAGGGCACGGCGGCGCGCCGAGCTGGGGCTTTCGGGTCGGCGGCTTCGCCTATTCGCCGGACGTCGACCATCTGCCGCCAGCGGCCATGGCCGAGCTCGAAGGGGTCGCGGTCTGGATCGTCGACTGCCTGCGT
>CAZXYL010000400.1:0-1870 GCA_964644915.1 uncultured Geminicoccaceae bacterium | reverse complement strand
CCCCGATCGTCCTCGATCACCGGATGCCGTCAACGGGCAGCCCCTTGCCACGCCAGGTTGGGAGCGGGCCGACCTGCGGCAGCAGCTCGACCGCGAGGGGGCCGAGAACGCCAGGCTTTCGATTCTCAATCAGGAGCTTAGTGAGACCCTGGAGCATCGCACGCGGCGCGTCAACCAGCTGATCGGCGAGCGCGCGCAGCTGGAACGGCGGCTCGCGATCGCGGAGGAGCGCCTGCAGGAGCTGAACCGCGAACTGGGTGCCAGAGCACGCGCTGCCGCCTCGCGACGCCTGCGCTCGCGGCTCGCAAATGCAGGCCGCGCGCTGCAGGACCAGCTCCTGCGTGTCGTCCGCCACCTGCGCTGGCCGTCTTTGCGGGTCAGCTTCGACCATGCGGATGCCCGCCCGCCCACGCATGAGACGGACCGGGCCGGGCGGCCCGTCGTGGCGGTGCTGGTGTACGGCATGGGCAGGACCGAGCTGCCGCGCGTGCTCGACCTGGTCGAGCGCGACTGCGACCGGCGCGGGATCACGCCGCTCTTCCTCACCGACTGCGACGGCCTCGATCTGTTTCGGGCCCGCCGGCAGATCTTCGAGTACCTGCCGCCCCTCGAAGCGCGGGCCCGCTTCGCGCCCGATCTCCACTGGGAGCTCTACCTCCAGCGGCGGCTCGCGCTGATCCGGCGCAAATGGCGCCCGGTCCGGGTGGTCGCCTTCGGCGCCGAGGCGGCGAACGTGGCGCGGTCGTGGGCGCGCTCGCCGTTCGAGGATATGCCTCTGCCGGGGCTGCCCAGGAGCCGGTTCGAGGAGGTCGAGAGCGGCGAGGGCGCACCGGCCCCGGAGCTCGGGACGCCGTCCCCGCGCGCTCTGGAGCCGGCGGGCGACCCGCGCCGGGTGCCGCCGCCGTAGTCTGCCGCGGCTACGAGCCGGCGTCGCCGGCGCGGGTGGTGATGAACAGATGGCCGGCCGCGATCGGCTGCTCGGGGGCCGCGGCGGCGAGCTCGGCCAGCTCTTCGCGCAGCACGCCCACGAAGCGCTCGGGCGAACGGTGCGCGGCATCGGGCTCGTCGAACAGGGGCCGCGGCGAGGCGATGGCCACGATCATCTCCCGGCCGAACGGCTCCGCGGCCTCGAACCCGGTATCGTAGCGGAAACGCCCGACCGTGCCCGCCCATTCGCGCGCCGGGATCGTGGCCATGTGGCCGACGCGCCCGTCGTGCTGCACGTAGCCGAGATAGAGGTAGGCGGCCTCCGGCGGCAGCGCGAGCTCGAGCGCCAGATGATCGCCCGCCAGCAGCACCGGGCCGGCGCCGTCGGCGACCGCCACCTCGAGACCGCCGCCGTCGCGCCCGTCGGCTTCGCGATAGGGGGCGGTGATCTGCAGGATCTCGCAGAACGGCCAGCGATGGACCTCGAGTGCCGCTTCGACCGAGGCGATGCCGGCGATCTGCGCCACGCCCGCGCGCAGCCGATCGACGTCGGCCTCGCTCTCCACGTAGCCGGTGAGCCGGACGCGGTCGGCGCCGACGAACTGCGGCTCCACCTCGGCGCAGGGCGTGCCGGCGACCGCCGCCCTGACCCTCGCGCTCAGGGCGTCCGCGGCACCGCTCGCCGGGGCGGCGGGCGCTTCCTCCCGCCGGCCTGCCATGGTCGCGTCGGGCAGGCCGCTCAGCACCACCCGCTCGAACTGCCCGGTCGGCTCGCAGACCAGTCCGCCTGCGAACTCGCCCTGGCCACCCGTGCCGAAGCTGACGATCTCGTGGCCGCGCGGCGCGCCGTCCGCCTGCGCGCCGCCCGCGAACCTGGTCAGCACGTAGGTGCTGCGGGTGGTGACCAGCGTATCGGTCCCTTCCGGCTCGACCTGGACCATCA
>CAZXYL010000399.1:0-4658 GCA_964644915.1 uncultured Geminicoccaceae bacterium | reverse complement strand
AGAATCACCACGATCACCGGCACGGCTGCGACCAGGAGCCACGGTGCTATGGCGAGTGCCTGGATGTTCTGCGCGTCCTGCAGCAGCACGCCCCAGCTGATCGCCGGCGGGCGCAGGCCCAGGCCGAGAAACGAGAGCGTGGTCTCGCTGATGATCATCGCCGGCAGGGCCAGGCTGATCGCCGCGATGATGTGAGACAGGAACGAGGGCACCATGTGGCGGAAGATGATGCGCATCTGCGAGGCGCCGGCGAGCTCGGCCGCGGTGACGAAATCCTCCTCGCGCAGCGAGAGGAAGCGGCCGCGCACCACCCGGGCGAGCTCGGTCCAGCCGATCAGGGAGATGATCACCGTGATCGCGAGGTAGACCTGGAGCACGCTCCAGGTCGCGGGCAGCGCCGCGGCCAGCCCCATCCACAACGGGATGGTCGGGATCGAGCGCAGGATCTCGATCAGGCGCTGGATGAAGGTGTCGATCCAGCCGCCATAGAGGCCCGAGATGCCACCCAGCAGCACGCCCAGGAACAGCGAGATCGCAACACCGGCAAGCCCGATGAACAGCGAGGTCCGGGTGGCGAGCATCAGCCTGGACCAGAAATCGCGGCCGAGCTGGTCGGTGCCAAGGAGGAACAGCGCGTCCTCCGCACGGCCCCGGTCGAGGCCGACGAGGTGCCGGTCGGTGGAGAACAGGCCCAGGAAGTTGTAGGCGTAGCCGCGGGCGAACAGCGTCAGGTAGCGCTTGTCCTCGGGATCGGGCGCGTAGGCGAGCTTGAACGTCCTGGGATCACGCTGGCCCTTGAGCGCATAGACGTGCGGGCGGAAGCTGCCGTCCTCATCGAACCAGTGGATCTGCTGCGGCGGGATGTAGCTGCGCGCAGCCTCGGTGCCGTACGGATCGGAGGTGGCGAGGAAATCGGCGAGCAGGGCCGCGAGGTAGAAGAGCGCCACCATCACGCCGCTCACCACGGCCACCCTGTGCTTGCGAAAGCGCCACCAGGTGAGCTGGAGCTGGGTTGCGACCGCGACCTTCTCTTCGGCGGCGATGGCCCCCGGCACCGGCGCGGGCGCAGCCTCGACGACCGTGCTCATCCGTGCAGCCCCGCCCGGATACGCGGGTCGATCCACATCAGCACGAGATCGGACAGGAACGTGCCGATCACGGTGAGCACGCCCAGGAACAGCACGATCGCGCCGGCGAGGAACATGTCCTGGGCGACCAGCGAGCGGAGCAGGAGCGGGCCCACGGTCGGCAGCGAGAGGACGAGCGAGACCACGATGCTGCCCGAGACGACGAAGGGCAGCAGGTAGCCGATGGTGCTGGCGAAGGGATTGAGCGCCGCGCGCACCGGATACTTCATGATCACGCGCCATTCCTGCAGGCCGCGGGCGCGGGCGGTGACGACGTACGGCCGGCGCAGCTCGTCCAGAAGATTGGCGCGCATGATGCGGATCAGCTGGGCGGTGCCGGCGAGCGCCAGGATCAGCGCCGGCACGGGCAGATGCCAGGTCAGATCCCAAACCTTGCCCCAGGACCAGGGGGCGAGCTCGTACGCGGGCGAGAACAGGCCGCCGATGCTGGCATCGAAATAGCGGAAGCCCAGGTACATGACGATCAGCGCGAGCAGGAAATTGGGCACGGCCAGGCCCACGAAGCCCACGAAGGTGAAGATGTAATCCGCGATCGAGTATTGCCGGACCGCCGAATAGATGCCGATCGGCAGCGCGATGCCCCAGGTCAGGATGATGGCGGCGATCGAGATCACGATCGTGAGCCAGATCCGGTCGCCGATCACCTCGGTGACCGGCCGGCCCCATTCCATCGACATCCCGAAGTCGCCCCGGATCACCCGGGCCATCCACTTGCCGTACTGCACCCAGATGGGCCGATTGAGGCCATACTGCTCACGCAGCGCGTCGGCCTCCTGAGCGCTCACCATCGAGCCGGAGGCGGAGAGGTTGGCGACGTAGCTGTCGACGAAGTCGCCCGGCGGCAGCTGGATGATGGCGAACGAGATGACCGAGATCGCCCAGCAGGTGACGATCGCGAGGATCAGGCGGCGGGTGATGTAGGCGATCATGGGTGGTCGGCCGGGCGCCCCCGGAGGCATTCCCCCCCACCCCGTACCGCCCCCAACGAGGGGGAGGGAGAACCCTTGAAGCCCTCCCCCCTTGTGGGGGAGGGTTGGATGGGGGGTAGGTTCACTCCTTGTAGAACCACGTCTCCGGGTGCGCCCCGCCCGGCGTGCGACAGTGCTGCGCGATGCAGTTGCGCGCCGGGATGTTGCCGAGCTTGTTACTGACCAGGCGCACGCCCATCAGCGCCGGCGACTGCCCGACCGTGCCGATGCCGTACTGCTGGTCGATCAGGATCTTCCAGATCTCGTGCGCCGTCGCGATGCGCTGGTCGCTCTTCTGGCCGGCCGCGCTGCCGAACAGCTCGTAGATCTTGAGCAGGTTCGGGTCCTCGGGCTTTCGGCCCAGGCTGCCGCCCGAGGCGAACCACTGGGCGAACTCGGGCCCCATGAACGCCTCGGTCGGATCCACGGGAATCGCGTGCCGTGGGAACAGATAGAGCAGCTCGGTGCCGCCGTTGTTCCAGACCATGATCTGGTGCTCGTTGGCCTGGGTGCGGGTGAACGCGAGCGAGCGCTCGGTGTCCTTCACGTCCGCCTGGATGCCGACCGCGCGCCAGTGGTCGGCGACCATCTCGCTGATCCGGGGCCAGGGCAGGAAGGCCTGCACCGCCTGGACCTCGATCCGGAGCCGCTGGCCGTTGTCGGTGCGCACCCTGAAGCCCTCGGCGTCCTTCTCATTCAGGCCGATCTGATCCAGGAGCGCGTTCGCCTGCTCGGGGTCGTGGGTCGACCACTTCTCCCGCCAGCCCTCGCCCGGGAAGTAGGGCAGGTCCTCGCCCGGCGCCGCCGAGCCCGGCGTGGCGACGCCCAGCCAGAAGGTCTCGTTGAGCTGCTCGCGGTCGATCGCGAGCGAGAGCGCGCGCCGGAAGTCGGCGTTGGTCAGCCACTTCGCGATCTCGGGGTCGGCCGAGTAGCTCTGATTGAACTGGTAGATCGCATCCGCCCCGTTGAAGGCGAGGTCGAGGTGCACCGTGTAGTTGCCCTTCTCCTGATTATCCAGAATCACCGGCAGCTTGCCGAGGTCGACGTGCCGCTCCTGCAGGTCGTACTCACCGGCGATCGCGCGGAGGTTCAGGACCTCGAGGTTCTCCGCGATGGTCATCACCACGCGATCGAGGTAGGGCAGCTGATTGCCCTCGGTATCGACCGCCCAGTAGAACGGGTTCCGCTCCATCACCCAGGTCGGGTTGTTGATCGGCTGGACGGTGCGGAAGGGGCCGAGCACCGGCAACTCAGGGTTGAGCGTCCAGTCCTTCTTGAAATGGAAGAGTGTGACCCAGCTGTCGTAGCCCTCTGCCCTCGCCTGGGCATTGAGCGCCTCGACGTCACCCGCGTACTTAGGCAGGAACTGCTTCAGGTAGTGACCCGGCGCGTAGGCGCCGTGGCTGCGCTTTTCCGACTGCCGCACCGCCTGGCCGCCGCCGATCAGCGTGTCGCCGCTCATCAGCTCCTCGAACAGGTAGAACGGCACGTCGAACTCGAAGGCGACCGTGTAGTCGTCGACCTTCACAATCCGCCCCGGCTTGCCCTCCGGGGTGAGGTCGGGGATCCCGGTCGGCACGATGTCCTTGTTGTTGTAGATGTCCTCGAACCAGAACACGAAGGCGTCCGCTGTGAACGGCTCACCATCCGACCACCTGAGGCCCTTCCTGAGGTGGAGCGTGTAGGTCTTGCCGTCCTCGCTCATCTCCCAGCCCTTGGCGAGCGAGGGGCGCGGAGTGGCACCGGTGTGGTCGACCAGCACCGGGCGGTCGGACGCCTGGATGCGGTTGCCGTTCTCGTTGTCGCCGGGGCCGGTGAAGCCGCGCCGCCAGGTGCCGCCGTAGCGGCCGATCTCCTGCACCGGCTGGATCACCATGAGGTCCTCGGGCAGCCGCTCCTCGACCGGCGGCAGCTCGCCCTTCGCGACCAGCTCGGCGAGCTCCGGCGCCTCGTTGAACGTGGTGGGCCACTGCGCCGGGTCGTCGATGATCGTGATGCCCTCGAGCTCGCCGATCAGCCCGGACTCCGCGAGCGCGCCCTGCGCCCACGCCTGCTGCCCCGCCAAAGCGCTCGCACCCAGCAACGCCGCGCCGGCGAGCAGCGCGACGCCGAGCCTTCGTGTGGTCCGCATCCCTCCGCCTCCCTGAATGTTGTGCGTGCGGACAAAGAGAGCAGCAGCAAACGCGGCGATCGCCCCTTTGTCAATTGATCGTGGCGAGGGTGCGGGCCTGGGGGTATGACTACGTCGCCGGGGCAAATCACGAACCAAAGGGAGGCATGGGCCATGGGCAGCATTCGCCCGAATCGCGTCAAGCAGAAGCTGGCGGCCGGGGAGACGGTGCTGTGCGTTGCCGGGCTGGATACGCCCGATCTCGTCGACCTCATGGGCCCGGCGGGTCTCGATGCGGTCTGGATCGAGGCCGAGCACGGGCCCGCCGACTTCGGCCGCATCCCCGATCTGACCCGCGCCTGCGATCTGTGGGGGATCACCTCGATCGTGCGCGTCAACGCGCTCGAGTACGGGCCGATCTACCGCACGCTG
>CAZXYL010000398.1:0-2324 GCA_964644915.1 uncultured Geminicoccaceae bacterium | reverse complement strand
CTCCTGCTCAGGGCCGGCGTGGGCTGGCCGCCGGGCCTGGTCGGCCGGGCCACGCTCCGCCCCGGCCTGGAATCGCAGGCCGGCTACACGCTCTCGATCGGCCAACCCGTCATCGTGCGCGACCTGCGCACCGAGGACCGCTTCGCCGGCCCCCGGCTCCATCAGGAGCAGGGCGTGGTCAGCGGCGCGAGCGTGGTGATCGCGGGTGAGGGGAACCAGCCCTACGGCGTGATCAGCGCCCATAGCAGGCAGCCGCGCGCGTTCACGACCGAAGACGTCCACTTCCTGCAGTTGATCGCCAACGTGCTCGCGGACGCCATCCAGCGCACCCGGGCCGAGGCCGCGCTGCGCCGGGAGCGGGAGCTGCTGCAGGGCATCATGGACACGATCCCGGTGATGATCGTGCTCTACCGTCCCGACAGCAAGGTGCTCCAGCTGAACCCGGCCTTCGAGCGCTTCACCGGCTGGTCGAACGAGGACGCGCGCAAAATCGATCTGATGGCGGCGTGCTACCCCGACCCGGCGTACCGCGAGGAGGTGCAAGCATTCATGACCTCGCTCGAGGAGGGCTGGCGGGACCTCGAGATGACCACGAAGAGCGGTCGGGTGCTGCAGACGTCGTGGGCCAACATCCGGCTGTCGGACGAGACGCACGTCGGGATCGGCATCGATGTCAGCGAGCGCAAGCTGGCCGAGGAGCGGCAGGAGCTGCTGCTGGCCGAGCTGAGCCATCGGGTCAAGAACATCCTCGCCACGGTGCAAAGCATCGCCCAGCAGAGCGTGACCGGCGAGCGGACGCTGGAGCAGGCACGCGAAGCCTTCGTGAGCCGGTTGCGGGCGCTCGCGCACACCCACGACCTGCTCACCGCCGCCGCTTGGCAAGGCGCCAGTCTGCACCGGTTGGTCGAGGCGGAGCTCGAGCCCTACGGCGCGCGCGCGGCTCTCTCGGGTGCGGATCTGCTGCTCAAGCCCCGGGTGGTGCAGACGCTGGGGCTGGTGCTGCACGAGCTGGCGACCAATGCGGCCAAATACGGCGCGCTCTCGAGGGCTAACGGCCGGGTCGAGGTGCGGGTCGAGATCGCAGGGGAGCAGCTTCGCCTGACCTGGCGCGAGCGCGGCGGGCCGAAAGTGGGCACGCCGGGGCCGCCGGGCTTCGGGCGGCGGCTGATCGAGCGGGCGGTGACCTACGATCTCGGCGGCGAGGTGCGGGTCGCCTTCGAGCCCGCGGGCGTCACCTGCGAGATCACGGTCGCTGTGGGCGAGGTGGCGGCTGACGGAGCGGACGCGCTCCCTTGAACCCCGCGCGCGCGGTTGCCATTGTCCCTCGAGGTTGGACGCGGTGGCCGCGGCCGCCATACGACATCAGGCGAAAGGAAGAGGGGGATGCGGGGAGGCTTCGCCGGGCTGATCGGGTGCGCGCTGCTCGCGAGCGGCGCCTGCGCCCAGACCAACGAGGCGCCGATCGCGCTCGAGCCGGTGGTGGACGGGCTGGAGCGGCCGGTCTTCGTCACGCACGCGGGCGAGGGCAGCGGGCGCCTGTTCATCCTGGAGCAGCCGGGCCGAATCCAGGTGGTGAGCGACGGCGCGCTCGCCGCCGAGCCGGTGCTCGACCTCACCGACCGGGTCGACTCCGGGGGCAACGAGCAGGGGCTGCTGGGCCTGGCGTTCCATCCCGATTTCGAGACCAACGGTCGCCTGTTCGTGAACTACACGCGCCGGCCCGACGGCGCCACCGTGGTCGCGGAGTTCGAGGCGACCGGTGAGGGGCAGGTCGCGGCCGATGCCGAGCGGATTCTGCTCACGATCGAGCAGCCGTACCGCAACCACAACGGCGGCATGATCGAGTTCGGCCCGGACGGCTATCTCTATGTCGGCATGGGCGATGGCGGCTCGGGCGGCGATCCGCAGAACTTCGCACAGGATCCGGACGAGCTGCTCGGGGCGATGCTGCGCATCGACGTCGATGCCGGCGAGCCCTACGGCATCCCCGCGGACAATCCGTTCGCCCAGGGCGGCGGCCGGCCCGAGATCTACGCCATCGGCCTGCGCAATCCCTGGCGCTTCTCGTTCGACCGGCAGACCGGTGAGCTGTACGCCGGCGACGTCGGTCAGAACGCGATCGAGGAGGTCAGCGTGATCGAGCGCGGCGCCAATTACGGCTGGCGGCTGATGGAGGGGACGCGGTGCTACCAGCCGCCCGAGGGCTGCCGGCGGGACGATCTGATCCTGCCGATCGCGGAGTACGCGAATGCCGGCCGGCGCTGCTCCATCACCGGCGGCTACGTCTACCGCGGCCAGGAGGTGCCGGCGCTCGCGGGCACCTA
>CAZXYL010000397.1:0-4187 GCA_964644915.1 uncultured Geminicoccaceae bacterium | reverse complement strand
CAGATCGCGCAGATAGACGGTCTCGCGCTCGTCGTTCGGCAGCTCGATGCCGATCACGTTGCGCCCGGGCACGGTCGCGACGCGCACCGACATGGCGCACAGCGAGCGCGCGATGTCGTCGGCGAGCGAGATCACGCGCGCTGCGCGGGTGCCGGGCGCCGGCTCCAGCTCGTACAGGGTGACCACGGGGCCGGGCCGCACGTCCACGATCTCGCCGCGCACGCCGAAATCGTCCAGGACCTTCTCCAGTGCCCGAGCGGTCTCGGCGAGTGCTGCGCGGTCGATGGTGATCTTCTCGCGCCCGCGGGCCTGCGCGAGGAAGCGCAGCGGCGGCAGCTCGAACTTGCCGTCGGGCACGAGCTCCGCCTCGTCGGGCGCCTCGGCCCCGGGCGAAGTGGGCGCGGCCGGGCGCGAGGGCGGTGCCGCCTGCGGCGTCACGACCGGCGGCCTGTCCGCGGCCCCGCCGACCGGCCGGCGCCGGCGGGGAACCGCGAGCTCCTCCTCCTCGTCGGGGCCGGGTGGCACCTGCACCGCCGGGGGCCGCTTGACGGGCCGACGCCGCTCGCGCCTGAAGCGAGCGGCCAGGTCGCGGAACAGGCTGCTCACGCCGGCGAAGCGAGCGCGCTCGGGGGCGCGAGCGGCAGGCGCCGGCGGCGCCGCCCGGGCCAAGCGCTTCTCGATCGCGGCATCGAAGCGGGAGCGCGGGTCCTGCGCCGCCCGTCCGCGTCGCCCGAACCGCCCCGGCATGAGCGCCGCGGCGCGGGCGCCCTGCCAGGCTTCGCCCCAGCTCAGGCCGATGGCGGTCACGAACAGAACCAGGGCCGCACCACCCGCGACCAACGGGTAGGTTTCGGGCCCGAGCGGCCGCTCGAGGCGATGCAGCATGAAGTCGCCAAGGAAACCGCCGAGGCCGACCCAGTACGGCCAGCTCTCGGGGATCCGCACCGTGGCCAGATAGGCGGCGGCCGCGAGCAGGGCGAGTGGCAGGGCCGCCACCGGCAGCCACGGCCACTCGAGCGGCTTGTTGAGGACCAGCCGCACGCCCCAGCAGGGCAGCACCAGCACGGGAATCCAGGCCGCCAGCCCCATGGTCTGCAGGAGCTGGTCCGCGACGCTCGCCCCGAGGTAGCCGAGGGGGTTCGTGCTCGGCCCCGAGGTGGCGTGGTTCAGCGAGGGATCGTTGGCGTCATGGCCCCAGAGTGCCAGGGCCAGAAGGAATGCCGCCGCCAGCAGCCCGAGCCCGAGCGCTTCCATCGCGCGTCGGGCCATGAACCCCGCGACGCCGTTGCGGTCGACTCGAGGAAGGGAAGGCGCGGCCATGTCGCGCAGATCCTCCTAGCTCATCCCAAGGTCTCGACCAGCCGGTCGAGCGCTTCGGCGGTGGTTCCCCGGTCCTGCACCAGGGCCAGCCGGATGAACGCCTCGCCCGGGTTGCGCCCGTCGGCGCCCGCGCGCGCGAGATAGGCGCCGGGCAGGGTCTTGAGCGCCGCCTCCTGCCAGAGCCGGCGCGCTGCGGCCTCGCCATCGCCGACGTTCAGCCAGACGAAGAAGCCGCCGTCGGGCCGGTAATAGTCCCACCGCCCGGAGAGCCGCTGCGTCGCGAGGTCGTGCTTGTGCCGGTAGAGGTCGCGGTTCTGGGCCACGTGCTCCTCGTCCCGCCACAAGGCGGTCGCGGCCGCGAGCACCGGCAGCGGCTGGACCGCGGCCGCGTAGTTGCGCAGGCGGTCGAAGCCGGCCAGCACGGCGGGATCGCCCGCGACGAAGCCGGAGCGCAGGCCAGCGGCGCTCGAGCGTTTGGAGAGCGAGTGAAAGACGATCAGATGGTCCAGCCCGTCGCCCTGTGCCACCGCCGCCTGCAGCGCGCCCGGGGGCGGCGCATCGGTGTAGATCTCCGCGTAGCACTCGTCAACGACGAGCAGGAAGTCGTGCTCGCGCGCAAGCGCCAACGCCCGCTTGAAATAGTCGAGGTCGGCGACCGTTCCCTGCGGATTGGCCGGCGAGCAGAGATAGAAGACGACGGTGCGAGCGAGCAGGTCGGAGTGCAGCCGGTCGAGATCGGGCAGATGCCGGGTCTCGGGCGCGGCCGAGAGCAGGACCGGCTCCGCGCCGGCCATTACTGCCGCCCCCAGATAGACGTTGTAGAAGGGGTTGGGCATGAGCACGGCCGGGCGGCGATCTCCGGCCTCCGGCATGACCGTCTGCGCGATCAGGAACAGCGCCTCCTTGGTGCCCGCGACCGGCAGCACGTGCCGGTCCGGATCCAAGAGGTCCGACGGCAGGCCGTAGCGGCGCGTGAGCCAGTCGACGACGGCGCTTCGAAATGCCGGGGTGCCGTTGATCGGTGGGTAGCGGTTCCACAGATCCGCGTGCTCGGCGAGCGCCGCCGGGAGCAGCGCCGGCACCGGGTGCATGGGCGAGCCGATCGAGAGGTCGATCGGCTCCCGGCCCTGCGCCGGCGCGAGCGGGTCCAAAAGACGCGCAAGCCGTCTGAACGCGTAGTCGCTGAGCTCCTCGAGCCGCGGATTGAGCATGGTCCGTCGCAATGCATCGGTCGACAGCAATCGCACGCCGGCACAGGCCCGTGCCGGCACACGTTAACATTGGGTCACAACTCTCTTCAACCAAGCACAAATATCCGGAAGGCGCACCCGGCGCCCTCCGGACCGAAATGAGTGACTTGCGGGGGATGTGAGCGTGGTGTCAGCTCGCGAGGCTCGGTCCGAACTCCGGGTAGGCCTCCATGCCGAGCTCCGCCTGGTCGATGCCCGCCTCCTCGTCCTCCTCGGCGATGCGCATGCCCGCGACCGCCTTGATCACCGACCAGACGATCAGGCTGGCGACGAAGGTGAACGCGCCGATCGCGGCGATGCCGATGAGCTGGATGAGGAAACTGGTATCGCCGTTGCTGACCGGCACGACCATGGTGCCCCAGATGCCGGCGAGCAGATGGGCCGGGATCGCACCCACCACATCGTCGATCCTGAGCCGGTCGAGGAGCGGCACGGCGAGCACCACGATGACGCCACCGACCGCGCCGATCAGGACCGCGAGACCGGGCGAGGGCGCAAGGGGCTCGGCGGTGATCGAGACCAGGCCGGCGATGGCACCATTGAGCACGAAGGTCAGATCGATCTTCTTGTAGAGCAGCTCGGTCAGGATCAATGCCGCGAGCGCGCCGCCGCAGGCCGCGAGGTTGGTGTTGACGTAGATGTTCGCGATCGCGATCGCATCCGCGGCCGAGCCCAGCGCCAGCTGCGAGCCGCCGTTGAAGCCGAACCAGCCGAGCCACAGGATGAAGGTGCCGAGCGTGGCGAGCGGCAGCGACGAGCCCAGCATCGGGTTGACCTTGCCGTCGGGCGTGTACTTGCCCTTGCGCGCGCCGAGCAGGAGCGCGCCCGCGAGCGCCGCCCAGCCGCCGACCGAGTGCACGATGGTGGAGCCTGCGAAGTCGGAGAAGCCCATCTCGGCCAGCCAGCCGCCGCCCCACTGCCAGGCGCCGGTGATCGGATAGAGGAAGCCGGTGAGCACGGCCACGAAGAGCAGGAACGGCCAGACCCGGATGCGTTCGGCCAGCGTGCCGGAGATGATCGAGGCCGCGGTGGCGACGAACACCATCTGGAAGAACCAGTCGGATGCCGAGGCGTAGCCGGCGCTGAAGTCGGCGCCCTCTTCGGCCAGGGCGGCCGCGTCGTCCGGGCTCCAGAACGCGAGCGTGCCGAAAAAGCCGCCGTCGACGCCTGCGTACATGAGGTTGTAGCCGGCGAGGTAGAACATGATACCGGCGGTCGAGTAGAGCGCGATGTTCTTCAGGAGCTGGGTGCCGACGCTGCGCTTTCGCACCAGCCCGGCTTCGAGCATGGTGAAGCCGGCGGCCATCCACATGACCAGAAAGCCGCTCATGAGGAAGGAAAGGGTGTTGAAGATGAACTGCGTCTCGGCCCCGACCCCGGCGGCCGCCGGCGCGGCCGCTGTCTCGGCCACCTCCTGCGCCGCCGCCGGGCCGGCCAGCAGAAGCGCGCAGAGAGCGAGCGCTGTGCCCCAACCGAGCGTCCTGGCGATCCTTTGCATATCGTTCTCCAGTCCGGTGACCTGAGCTGTTGTTGGGCGATCCGCTGCAAGGGAACCGGCGCCGCGGGGGCGCGGCACGCCGCCCCGGGCAGTCCGCACGGATCACGCGTTCCACAGCC
>CAZXYL010000396.1:0-3236 GCA_964644915.1 uncultured Geminicoccaceae bacterium | reverse complement strand
TCTTGATCGGCCGTGCATCGCCCGATTGCATCCAGTGCCGGGCGGCGCCGGCGAGGTCGTCCCACTGGTCCACCTGTCCGTCCGACAGCGAGAAGCCGCTGGTGAGGACGTCGTGGTACCAGGCGAGGTCGAGCCCGATGTGCATCGGGTTCCAGGCGAGGCCGTGATGCGCGCGCAGGTAGCTCTCGAGCTGATCCAGCTCGGCGGCATCGAGGACGCGCGAGTAGAGCCCCACCTCGTAGAGGTCGACGGCGCCGAAGCTGAAGGGCGCGCCCTCGTTGTACCGCGCGCCCAGCACAATGGCGGCCGGCGTGCCGAATGCCACCGAGCTCGACGTGTCCGACGTCGCGCCGTTCAGATCGCGCAGTCCCGCGCTGGCCGTGCCGATGGTGAAGATCGCGTACTGGATCTCGGTCGAATCGGGCCGCTTGATCAGCACCGGATCGGCCTGGCTCGACTTGGCGAACAGCTGGAACTCCTGGCTCGCCGCCGTCTCGTTCTGGAGCGCGAAGAACTCCTCGTGATCCGCCCCGCTCGCTGCCGCTGCCGCCAGGATGCCGCGAAAGTCGACCCGGGTGCGCATCCTGAAGACCACGAACACGGTCGTCCCGGCCGCGAGACTAGGCGGCGTGGTCACGAGCAGCGTATCGTCCGCCCCGTCGAACTGGATCAGATCGCGCCCGCTCGCGTCCGTGGTCTTCAGCGGCCGCGCACCGCTCGTCGCCTGGTCCGCATGGTTGTCATTTCCGGACAGGTCGTCCCAGCGCTCGACCACGCCGCCGCTCTGGATGAGCGGGCTGTTCGCGGCGTCGTACCAGAAGGCGAGATCGCCCAGCTGGGCCGGCGTGAACCCTTTGTTCTGCCCACGGCCTCTGCCCTTAGCGTTCAGGCCGAGGCCCTTGGCAGCCTGCAGACCAAGCGCGGACATGACTACTGCCGCTCGCAGATCTGAGCCGAGATGCTGCCCGAGCCCGCGGCCGAGATGATCGAGACGTGGCTCCAGGAACTACCCGCAAAGACCGGCAGCTCGTGCCAGACGCCCTCGGGCAGATACGGATCGCTGGTCGTGGCGACGACGGTCGCACCGCCCTGCTTGAAGTGGGCGCCGCCGCCGATCGCGATGATGCTGACCACGCCGCACTGGGCCGAGATCGCGGTCGCGTTGCGCGCTGCCGTCGTCTCCGTCGGCGCCAGGTTGTGCACCGTGCCCCAAGGCATGATCGGCATGGGCACGAGATCGTCGTCGCGGACCAGCAGTGTCGCGCTGTTGCCCTTCCTGCGCAGGCGCGCCATGGTTCTCTCCTTCTGCCGGATGCTTGCCGGCCGTCTCAGGTTGAATGAGGCTCTCGGGACCGAGCGGGCCTGGCTCGGGCGGTTCAGGCGCGGCTCAGCTCGGATAGAGCTGCTTGAAGCCCTCGGTGACTTCCGCCACGAACGCCGGATCGCGGTCGCGCCAGTAGCGCGGGTCGCGCATCTTCTGCGCCAGCTCGGCCCCGTTCGGCCGCAGGCTCGGCCCCTCGGAATCGTGCAGCACGCTCGGCTCGCGGGCCTGCATCATGTGATGCATGGCGATCACGCCGTCGTAATTGGAGGCGAGGACCCCCATGACGTCGGCAGGCAGGTTGGCATCGCCCCAGGTCTTGATCTGCCGGGCCATGGTCGGCCAGGCGTCCTTGCCGCCGAACCGGGCGGCCAAGCGCTCGGCATCGCGGGCGGCCTCCATCTCCGACATGGCATCGCCGATCAGCGGCAGCATGTAGTCCGCAGCGAGGTCGTACACGAGCTGCGCCTGGCGCTGGTTGAAGCCGGCCTCGTGCAGCTTGGCATTGACCACGGGATCCGGCTCGAGCAGCTCGCTCGCCGCTTCGATCCGGTACTCCTCGGCCGATTCGGGCACGCCGAGCAGGCGGCGGAGCCGCATGTTGCCCGCGAGATCGCCGTCTTCGCCCGGCATCGGGACCATCGAGCCGAGCTTGCGCTCGAGCTCGAGATAGGACTTCAAGAGCGCGTCCGTGCGCAGGGTTCCGGCCTCGGGATCCCAGAACTTCTCCGGGATGCCGTCCGGGCGGGCCGCTGCGGCCTGGGCGACCTCGGGCTCCGGCTCGATCGCTGGCGCCTGCGGCTCCGGCTGCTCGGCCGCAGCTTCAGTGACCCCTTCGTCGGCCATGTTCTGATCTTCGCTCATCATGCACCCTGATCTCTGTTGCGGGACGCCATGCGTCCGGATCACGCGCGACCGCGCGCCACCATCGCGGCGATGTAGGCGATCGCGTAACGTTGGCCCTCCAGGTGTCTGAGCTGGGCGTCGCTCGCCTCGGGCGGCAGGCGCCGATTGAGCATCAGACGCTCGAGGTGGCTCAGCACCAGCTCGCCTTCGGGCCCGGCGAAGCACCGGGCAAAGGCGCGCCAGAGCTCGGCCTCGGCCACATCGCTCGAGGCGTCCTGCGCCTCGAACCAGGCCCAGCCACCCAGATCACTGGGCGCGGCCATTGGCCTGCTCCTCCTGCGTGCCGTCGGCGGCAAGCACCGCCTGCTCGAGTTCCTGCAGGAGCGCTTCGGCCGGGGCGCCATCGCGGATCAGCTGGCCGGGCACGCCCAGGCTGTGGCCGAGCCACTGCGCCGTCGCCGGCAGGTCCACGGCCTGGAGCGCCTCGGGGCCCATCCTGGCGGTGGCGTCGAGCCAGAGCAGCGCGTTCTGCACGTCCTGGCGCGCCTGGAGGCGGGCGAGGGGTGACTTGTACTTGAGATCAACGGTCCGGCCGTCGAGCGCGAGGTCGGGGATCTCGCCTCGGCGGCGCAGGATCGAGATCGCACGGCCGAGCAGCGGCGTGAGCAGCTCCGCCTGCAGGCGGCCGTAGGTGGCGCCCAGCAGGCGGGTCATCTCGGCGCTGCGCTCCATGACCTCGGTCGCGGTCATGCGCGCGCCGGCGACCGGGCCCAGGCGGTCCACCAGCAGAATGCGGCGGATGCGCGCGCGCAGCTCGTCCAGCATCAGGTTGGAGACGTCGAAGCGGCCGGGCGCCTGTAAGGGCGTGAGGCCCGCCGAGCCTACGGCCTTGGGGATGATGCTCCCGGGCACCAGGCGGATGTTGGCGGGGTTGAGCACGCCGTCGTCGTCCGCCTGCCAGATCCCGGTGACCGCGATCGAGGCGTTCTTGAGGATCAGCTCGACCACCTTGTTGACCGTCTTGATGTCAGGCAGGACGGTCATCACCGGGGACCGCCCGTACAGCTCG
>CAZXYL010000395.1:0-6301 GCA_964644915.1 uncultured Geminicoccaceae bacterium | reverse complement strand
TTCACGCGCAGGCTCGAGCGGCGCGTTTCCGCCGCGTAGGTGAGCACCAGCGCCTCGAGCGCCGCTTTGCTCGCGGCACAGGCGCCCCAGAATGGCCTGTGCTCGCGCGCCTGGCTCGCGGTGACGAAAATCGCGCGCCCGGCATCGGACGCGTGCAGCAGCGCATCGAGCGATCGTATCAGCCGGAAGTTCACGGTGAGGTTCAGTTGCAGGGTCTGCTCGAAGACGGCGGGCTTGATGTGGCCGACCGGCGAGAGCGTGCCGAACTCGCCCGCGTTGCCGACCAGCACGTCGAGCCGACCGAAGCGCTGCGCGATCGCGCCGCCGAGCTGGTCGATCGCGTTGCCGTCGCGCAGGTCCATCGGCACGAGCGTCGCCTCGCCGCCCGCGGCGCGCACGCGATCATCGATCTCCTCGAGCGCGCCCGGTGTGCGCGCGACCAGCACGAGGCGGGCGCCCTCCGCGGCGAAGCGGACGGCGACCGCGGCGCCGAGCCCGCGGCTCGCCCCCGTGATCAGGGCGATCCTGCCGGCCAGCCGTTTCAGCTCAGACCCCCTCGAGCATCAGCGAGAGCTGCTCGCCGCCCGGCTCCTCGCCCAGGTCCTCCAGGAGCGTCGGGTAGTCGCCGCTGAAGCAGGCATCGCAGTATTGCGGCTGCAGATCGTTGCGCCGCGCCCCGGCGACCGCGCGATAGAGCCCGTTCAGCGAGACGAAGGCCAGGCTCTCGACGCCCAGGATGCGCGTGATCGCCTCGAGATTGTTCTGGGCGGCGAGCAGCTGCGCGCGCTCGGGCGTGTCGACGCCGTAGAAGCAGGAATGCGTGATCGGCGGGCTCGCAATCCGCATGTGCACCTCGGCGGCACCCGCCTGCCGGAGCATGGCGACGATCTTCTTGGACGTGGTGCCGCGCACGATCGAATCGTCCACGAGCACGACGCGCTTGCCCTCGACCGTGGCACGGTTGGCATTGTGCTTGAGCTTCACGCCCAGATGCCGAATCTGATCCGAGGGCTCGATGAAGGTGCGGCCGACGTAGTGGTTGCGGATGATGCCGAGCTCGAACGGCAGCCCCGCCTGCTGCGCGTAGCCGATCGCGGCCGGCACGCCCGAGTCCGGCACCGGGATCACGATGTCGGCCGGCACGTCGCTCTCGCGCGCCAGCTCGGCGCCGATGCGCTTCCTCGCCTCGTACACGCTCTGGCCGTCGACCGCGCTGTCGGGCCGGGAGAAGTAGACGTACTCGAAGATGCAGAAGCGCCGGGGCGGATTGCCGAAGGGCTTCAGGCTCTCGACGCCCTCGGCGGTGGCGATGACCACCTCGCCGGGCTCGACGTCGCGCAGGAAACGGGCGCCCATGATGTCCAGCGCGCAGGTCTCCGAGGCGAGCATCGTGGCGCCTTCCAGCTCGCCCAGGACGAGCGGCCGGACCCCCAGGGGGTCGCGCACGCCGAACAGCTGGCTGCCCGAGAGCGCCACCAGCGAATACGCGCCCTCGACCTGGCGCAGCGCATCGATCAGGCGCTCGACCACGGTCGGCTGCTGCGAGCGTGCGATGAGGTGGATGATCACCTCGGTGTCCGAGGTCGACTGAAAGAGGCAGCCCTGGTCCACCAGGCGACGCCGCAGGGTGAGCGCGTTGGTGAGGTTGCCGTTGTGCGCCAGCGCCAGGCCGCCGAAGGCGAAGTCCGCGAACAGCGGCTGCACGTTGCGCAGCACCGGCGCGCCCGCGGTCGAGTAGCGCACGTGCCCGATCGCCGTGGAGCCGGGCAGGCTCGCGATTACCGCCTCGCTGCTGAAATGGTCGCCGACCAGGCCCTGCACGCGGTGGCTGTGGAAATGCCGACCATCGCAGCTGACGACGCCGGCCGCCTCCTGGCCGCGGTGCTGCAGCGCGTGCAGGCCGAGCACGGTATGGGCCGCGGCCTGCTCCGTGCCGAAGATCCCGAACACGCCGCACTCCTCGCGCAGCTTGTCGTGCCGGAACCAGGGGGTGCGCCGTATCGCCCTCATGCGTCCATCGTTTCCGTAATCGGTCATCACCTTAGCGTCAGCTGGCACCCTGCAGACCTGCCCCCAGCGCGCGCTCGGTCTCGATCGCCTCCGGCAGGAGGTGCCGCAGCAGGGCGGCGCCGTCCTGGACGTAGGGCAAGAGCCTCGCCTCGGTGATCCAGGCCGGCTGATGCTCCGGCTCGATCAGGATCCCCAGGCCCAGATAGGCGATGCAGACGATCAGGGCGCCGCGCAGCGCGCCGAACAGGACACCGACCCAGCGGTCCAGGCGGCCGAACCAGCCGCCCTGCACGTGCTCGACGATCACGGCGCCGATCGCCTTGAACACGAACAGCGGCACCACGAAGACCACGAGCAGCGCCGCCGCATCAGCCATCCAGTCACGCTCGATCGTGCGATGCGCAATCTCCTGAACGTGGCCGAAGCCGTAGTAGGCCACTGCGAACGCCCCGACCCAGCCGGCGATGGTCAGCGCCTCGCGGGTCGCGCCGCGCGCGAGCGAGAGCAATGCCGACAAGAGCACGACCGCGAGCACGCCGAGATCGAGCACCGTGAACGGCAGCGCGTCCATCAGCGGCGGGATCGCCCCTCGAGCGCCTCCGGCCGCGCACCGGCCTCCGCGAGCGCAATCCGTGCCCCGAGCAGATCGATCAGCTCGCCGAGGCGCCTGAGACCATGAAGCTGCAGAGAGCTCGCGGCCTCGGCGCGGCCGCTCGCCGCCGGCACGATGGCCTGCTCGAAGCCGAGCTTTGCAGCTTCCTTCAGGCGAGCCTCGACGTGGCCCACGCCGCGCACCTCTCCAGCCAACCCCAACTCGCCGAAGACCACGGCCGATGCAGGTACCGGCACGTCGAGAAGCGACGAGATCACGGCCGCCGCGACCGCCAGATCGGCCGCCGGCTCGCTGATCCTGAGGCCGCCGGCGACGTTGAGATAAACATCGCGCGCGGCCATCGCAAGCCCGGTGCGGGCCTCGAGCACGGCGAGCAGCATCGCGAGGCGCGCGCCGTCCCAACCGACCACGGCACGGCGCGGCACGCCCTGGGCGCTGCTGCCGACCAGGGCCTGGATCTCGACCAGCAGCGGCCGCGAGCCTTCCATGCCGGCGAAGACCGCGGCCCCGGAGACACCGGGCTCCCGTTCGGCGAGGAACAGGGCCGAGGGGTTGGCGACCTCGACCAGCCCCCGGCCCTGCATCTCGAAGACGCCGATCTCGTTGGTGGCGCCGAAGCGGTTCTTGACCGCGCGCAGGATGCGGAACTGGTGGCCGCGCTCGCCCTCGAAATAGAGGACCGCGTCGACCATGTGCTCGAGCACGCGCGGGCCCGCGATCTGCCCGTCCTTGGTCACGTGGCCGATCAGGACCAGCGCCGTGTCGCGCTGCTTGGCGAAACGGATCAGTGCCTCGGCCGAGGTGCGCAGCTGCGCGACCGTCCCGGGCGCCGATTCGAGCGCGTCGACCGACATGGTCTGGATCGAATCGATGATCAGGAGACGTGGCGGGTCCGGCCGTTCGAAGGTGGCCAGGACATCACCCACGGAGACCGCGGTCGCGAGCTGTACGGAGCTGTGCGCAACGTCGAGGCGCGCCGCGCGCAGGCGGATCTGCTCGACCGATTCCTCGCCCGAGACGTAGGCGACGGAGGCTCCGGCGCCGGCGAGGCGCGCGGCCGCCTGCAGGACGAGCGTGGATTTGCCGATGCCCGGATCGCCGCCGACCAGGACCGCCGAGCCGCGGACCAGGCCACCGCCCAGCACCCGATCGAGCTCCTCGATGCCGGTGGCGAGCCGTGGCGCCGGGCGCTCTGCGCCCGCGAGCCCGACCAGCTCGAGCCGCCGGGCGCGGCCGCGGGTCAGGCCTCGCGCAGGCTTGGGCGCGCTCTCCTCGACCAGCGCGTTCCAGGCACCACAGTCGTCGCAGCGCCCGGCCCATTTGGCATGAGCAGTGCCGCAGCTCTGGCAGACGTAGCGATGGTCGGGGCGGGGCATGCGCGACGGTTCTGGAACGACGCCGCTATCCTACTCCCAGGCGAGCCGAAGGAACAGTCGCGATTGCTTCGCCCCACGCGGTCCTTTGGTGTCCACTCTGGAGATCGGGCGCTCAAAGCGGAAACCCCGCGCCGGGCGCGGGGTTTCCTCCGTCTCGATCACTGGGTCGCCGGTGGGGCGGTGCCCGGTGCGGGCTCCTGCGGCGGCGGCGTTGTCCCGGGATCCTCGCAGGCCCCGAGCACCAGGGCGACCAGCAATCCAAAGGTAGCCAGAGTTGCCTTCAACACGTCTTCCTCCTTCCGCTCCGATTTTGCGATCGGCCGGGCCGATCCGCCACGCTCCGGGCGCTCTTTTCCCTGCGCGGCGATACCTGGCCAACGTCCCCAAGGCGGAAAAGTTTCGAGCCGGATCAACGAGCGCGGGCCTCGCGCCGAGCCTCGATCGCTCCCGGCGCGGGCGCACGTGTGCTAGAATGGCGCGCGATGGATCTGGACCCCGCGATGCACGATCTGCTGCTCGACCTCCGGCGCCGGCTGGAGCGGCGCTTCGGCGAGCGCCTCGTAGGCCTTTACCTGTTCGGCAGCCGGGCCCGGGGCGATGCCGAGCCGGACAGCGACGTCGACGTCGCCGTGGTTCTCCGGGGCGAACTGAAGCCTCGCCCCTTCGCCGTCAAGCGTGAGATCCTGAAAGATACTTATGATCTCCTGCTCGACCGGGGCTTCTACATCCAGCCGTGGCCACTCGAGGAGGGCTCTCTCGAACATCCGGACGAACATCCTTACGCGCAGGTCAGTCGGGCCGTGCGGCGCGAGGGGGCGCGCGTTTGAGAGGCTGTCACGAGACGGTCAGTCGCAGAGATTCACCCCCCACCCTGCCCTCCCCCGCAAGGGGGGAGGGAACCTCGACTTGCCGGCGTGTGCCCCTCCCCTCGACGGGGTCGGGGTGGGGTGGGCCGTGCAGGCGGCCGAGGAGTTCGTCAGGGCGATCGAGCGGCTGCTCGGGAGCGGCTAGGCCGCGCGGACGTCGAGCTCGATCGGGCCCTCGGCGCGGCCGTGGATGAACTGGTCGACGTAGGGGTTGCCGCTCTGGTCGATCTGGCTGACGGGGCCCTGCCAGATGATCCTGCCCTGGTAGATCATGGCCACGCGATCGGCGATCTTGCGCGCGCTCGCAAGATCATGGGTGATCGAGACCGCGGTCGCACCCAGCTGACGGACCGAGCGCGCGATCAGCTCGTTGATCACGTCCGCCATGATCGGATCGAGGCCCGTAGTCGGCTCGTCGAAGAACAGAATCTCGGGCTGGGTCGCGATCGCGCGCGCGAGGCCCACCCGCTTCTGCATGCCGCCCGAGAGCTCGGACGGCGCGAGATCGGCGGCTTCGGGCGGCAACCCGACCCGGCCCAGGATCTCGATCGCCTCGTCTTTCGCCGCCGGTCGATCCATGCGCTTGATGTTGAGCAGGCCGAAGGCGACGTTCTCCCAGACCGGCAGGCTGTCGAACAGCGCCGCTCCCTGGAACAGCATGCCGAACTTCTGGACCACCTGCCCGCGCTCGCGTCGCGACAGCCTGGTGACGTCCCGGCCATCGATCTCGATCACGCCGCGATCCGGCTGCATGATGCCGATGATGCATTTGAGCAGCACGGACTTGCCGGTGCCCGAGCCGCCGATGACCACGAGTGATTCGCCAACGCCGACGTCGAGATCGATGCCGTTCAGGACGTGCTTCGGCCCGAAGCTCTTGTGCAGGTCGCGGATGCGGATCTTGAGCGGTTTCTCGGTCATCGGCTGAAGAACAGCTCCGTCACGATGTAGTTCGCGGTCAGGATCAGGATCGAGGCCGAGACCACGGCCTTGGTGGTCGCAGCCCCCACGCCCTGGGCCCCGCCGCGCGAGTTGTAGCCGTGGTAGCAGCCCATCAGCGCCACCAGGAAGCCGAATACCGCGGCCTTGACGAGGCCGAGGATCACGTCCTGGGCCTCCAGGAACTCGACCGTGCGCCGGAGGTACTCGTGCGGGCCGAAGCCCAGCTTGTAGACGCCGACGACGTAGCCGCCGAACACGCCGATGATGTCGGCCACGATGACCAGGAGCGGCAGCATCAGGAGGCCGGCGAACAGGCGTGGCGCCACGAGATACTTGTAGGGGTCGGTGGAGAGCGTGGTGAGCGCGTCGATCTGCTCCGTGACGCGCATGGTGCCGAGCTCGGCCGCCATCGAGGCCCCGACCCGACCCGCCACCATGAGGCCCGCGAGCACCGGGCCGAGCTCGCGCACCATGGACAGGACGACGATGGTGGC
>CAZXYL010000394.1:0-2907 GCA_964644915.1 uncultured Geminicoccaceae bacterium | reverse complement strand
CGGCTCGCCCTGGCGCTCCAGGCGCGCCTGGGCCACGACATCACCGTCAACCTGCTGGACGCCTATGTCGGCCCGGAGGCGGGGCGCCGGATTCTTGCCGGCGAGATCAAGCGCGGCTCGCTCCAGGTGCTGCCCGCGGTGATCTTCTACGCCGACCTGCGCGGCTTCACGTCCGTCTCCGAGCGCACGGGGCGCGAGGCGCTGATCGAGGCGCTGAACGCCTATTTCGATTGCCTGGTGCCGATCGTCGCCGATTTCCGCGGCGAGGTGCTGAAGTTCCTGGGCGACGGCCTGCTCGCCACCTTCAGCCTGGCAGGCGAGGATGCGGCCGCAGTCTGCGCCCGCGCGCTCGATGCCGCGGCCGAGGCGCTGCGCTGTTTGCGCGAGCTCAACGCCGAGCGCGTCGCGGCGGGCCTGCCGGCGATGGAGCTCGACATAGCACTGCACCTGGGCGAGGTCTTCTACGGCAACGTCGGCAGCGCCGAGCGGCTGGACTTCACCGTGATCGGCCCCGCCGTCAACGAGGCGAGCCGCATCGAGGCGCTGTGCGGCCAGCACGACCGCTCGCTGCTGATCTCGGAGACCTTCGCCCGCGCCGCGACCCGCTCCCGCGACCGGCTGGTCTCGATCGGCCGCTTTGCGCTGCGCGGCGTCGGTGCCTCGCAGTCGATCTACACGCTCGATGGCGTCTGAGGCGTCGCGGCGCGCGCCCGGGGCACAAGCCGGTTGCCGATCCCGGCAGCGAACGCTATGCACACGGCCCGCCGGAGCGGCCATACGAGGCGGCGGATGGGCAAAAACGGGCCGGCGATGATGCCGCTTAAGCCGCCCTTAACCGCAGGTCGCGCAATCGTCCGGCCAGGCGATCGAGAATCGAGGGGACGAGATGTCCGCGAAAGTGGCTCTGATCACCGGCGTGACCGGCCAGGACGGCGCGTATCTGTCGGAGCTCCTGCTCGCCAAGGGCTATGTCGTCCACGGCGTGAAGCGGCGCTCGTCGTCCTTCAACACCGAGCGGGTCGACCACCTCTACCTCGACCCGCACGAGCACGCGACGCGCTTCTTCATGCACTACGGCGATCTCACCGACGCCACCAACCTCATCCGCCTGGTCCAGGAGACGCAGCCGGACGAGATCTACAACCTCGCCGCGCAGAGCCACGTCCAGGTGAGCTTCGAGACCGCCGAGTACACCGCGAACGCCGATGCGCTCGGCACTCTGCGCCTGCTCGAGGCGATCCGGATCCTCAAGCTGGGCGAGCGCGTGCGTTTCTATCAGGCCTCGACCTCGGAGCTGTACGGCAAGGCGCAGGAGGTCCCGCAGCGCGAGACCACGCCGTTCTACCCCCGCAGCCCCTACGCCGCCGCCAAGCTCTACGGCTACTGGATCACGGTGAACTACCGCGAGGCCTACGGCCTGCACGCCTCGAACGGCATCCTGTTCAATCACGAGAGCCCGATCCGCGGCGAGACCTTCGTCACCCGCAAGATCACGCGCGCGGTCGCCGCGATCGAGCTCGGCCGGCAGGAGCGCCTCTATATCGGCAATCTCGACGCCCGGCGCGACTGGGGGCACGCGCGCGATTACGTCGAAGGCATGTGGCTGATGCTGCAGCAGGCGGAGCCGGACGATTACGTGCTCGCGACCGGCGAGACGCGCAGCGTGCGCGAGCTGGTCGAGCGTGCCTTCGCCTGCGTCGGCCGGACGATCGTCTGGCAGGGTGAGGGCGTGGACGAGGTCGGCATCGATGCGCGGAGCGGCAAGGACCTGGTGCGGGTCGACCCGCGCTACTTCCGCCCGACCGAGGTCGACCTCCTGCTCGGCGATCCGTCCAAGGCGCGCGCGAAGCTGGGCTGGGTGTCCAAGACGAGCTTCGAGGATCTGGTGCGCGAGATGGTGCAATCCGATCTCATGGTCATGAAGGACGAGCGGCGCCACAACAACCACGAGTGAAGCGGGCGCCGGAGGAGCCGCCATGGCGAAGGCGAACGGGGTGAGGCCGCTGGAGCAGCCGTTCGGGCTCGCCGGCCGGCGCGTGTGGGTCGCCGGCCACCGCGGCATGGTCGGCAGCGCGCTGGTGCGCCGGCTGCAACGCGAGCGCTGCGAGATCGTGACCGCGACCCGGCAGGAGTGCGACCTGAAGCGCCAGGACCAGGTCGAGGCCTGGGTCGAGCGCACGCGGCCGGAGGTCGTGCTGGTCGCGGCGGCCAAGGTGGGCGGCATCCTCGCCAACGACACCTACCCGGCGGACTTCCTCTACGACAACCTGATGATCGAGGCGAACGTGATCCACGCCGCCTGGCGGGCGGGCGTGGCGAAGCTGCTGTTCCTCGGCTCCAGCTGCATCTACCCCAGGCTGGCGCCGCAGCCGATGCCGGAGGAGAGCCTGCTGGAAGGCCAGCTCGAGCCGACCAACCAGTGGTACGCGATCGCCAAGATCGCCGGCATCAAGCTCTGCCAGGCGTATCGGCGCCAGCACGGCTCCGACTTCATCAGCGCCATGCCGACCAACCTCTACGGCCCGGGCGACAACTTCGACCTCTTGAGCAGCCACGTGGTGCCGGCCCTGATCGCGAAGATGCACGCCGCGCGGGAGGCGGGTGCTGCCGAGGTCGAGATCTGGGGCACCGGCCGGCCCCGGCGCGAGTTCCTGCACGTGGACGATCTCGCCGATGCCTGCGTGCACCTCCTGCAGGTCTATTCGGACGAGCTGCACATCAACGTCGGCTGCGGCACGGACGTCACGATCGCCGGGCTCGCCGAGGGGGTGCGTGACGTCGTCGGCTTCACCGGGCGGCTGCGCTTCAACCCGGAACGCCCGGACGGCGCGCCGCGCAAGCTGCTCGACGTCTCGAGGCTGCAGGCGCTCGGCTGGCGGCCGCAGATCGCGCTCGAGGACGGCCTCA
>CAZXYL010000393.1:0-2044 GCA_964644915.1 uncultured Geminicoccaceae bacterium | reverse complement strand
GACGGAGCAGCGGGTCCAAAGGGCTCAGCCCTCGCCGGCGCCGGCGCGCAGCCGGTCCAGCCAGACCGCGAGGATCAGCACCGCGCCGATCGCGACCTGCTGGTAGAACGACTGCACCGCGAGCAGGTTGAGGCCGTTCTGGACCACGCCCATGATCAGCGCGCCGATCACGGTGCCGATGATCGTGCCGCGGCCGCCGAACAGGTTGGTGCCGCCGATGATCGCCGCGGTGATCGCGGTCAGCTCGTAGAGCAGCCCCTCCGAGGGATCGGCGGCGTTGAGCCGGCCCATCAGCACCAGGCCGGCGAGCCCGGCAAGCGCGCCGGACAGGACGAAGACCTTGATCCGGTGCAGCTCGACCCTGAGGCCGGTGACCCGCGCCGCCGTCTCGTTGTCGCCGATGATCAGCGTGTAGCGGCCGAAGCGGGTGTGCTGCAGCACGACGTGGGTGACCAGCGCCAGGGCCAGGAAGATCACCATCGGCATCGGCACGCCGAAGATCCGGCCCTGGCCGAGGAAGACGATCGGGTCGGGCAGCCCGTAGATCGCCCGGCCCTCGGTCAGGATGTAGGCCGTCCCGCGGGCGATCCCGAGCATGCCCAGGGTGACGATGAACGGCGGGATGCGGCCTTTCGTGACCAGGAGGCCGTTGACGAGCCCGACCAGGGCGCCGGTCCCGATCGCGGCGACGATGCCGAGCGGCCAGGGCAGGCCCGCGCTCTTGACCACGAGCCCGGCGACCACCGCGCTCACCGCGAGGATCGAGCCGACCGAGAGGTCGATTGCCGCCGAGCTGATCACGAAGGTCGCGCCGATCGCCAGGATGCCGATCACCGAGGTCGCGACGAAGATGTTGAGGAAATTGCTGACGCTGAGGAAGTATGGGCTCAGCACAGCCATCGCCGCGCACAGGAGGATCAGGACGGCCAGGGACTCGTAGCGGAACGAGCCGGCCGGCCCGACCGCCTCGGTCGTGCTCAGGCCGATCCGGCCCAGCATGGCGATCGCGGGTGCGAGGCGGGCGGCGGGACGCCTCCCGCCGCCCCGGCCCCGTGTGGTCAGCGCACGTACTGCAGGAGCGGGTCGGTGCCCGCGTCCAGCACCTCCTGGTCGAGCACGATCAGGGGCGTCACCTGCTTCCAGGGCTCGATCGTCTCGCCGTCGAGGAGCGCTTTGGTCTTCTTCACGCCGTCGTAGCCCATCAGGTAGGGCAGCTGGGCGACCGAGGCGGTGAGGCGGCCTTCCTTGATCGCCTCGACCGCATCCGCGTTGCCGTCGACGCCGACGATCAGGAGATCGTCCCGGCCGACGGCGCGCGCCGCCTCGACCGCGCCCAGCGCCATCTGGTCGTTGGAGGCGAAGATCGCGGCCAGGTCCGGATGGCGGGTCAGCACGTCGGTGGTCACGTTGGCGGCGCGCCCGCGCTCCCAGTTGGCGGTGAGCGAGGCCACGATCTCGAGGTTCGGCGCCACCTTCGGCAGATGCCCGGCGAAGCCGTCGCGGCGGTCGATCGCGGTGAGCGCGCCGGGCGCCCCTTCCAGCAGCAGCACCTTGCCCTCCTGCAGGCGCTCGGCGATGTATTCCGCACCCAGGGCGCCGGCCTCGACGTTGTCCGAGCCGACGCTGAAGGCGACCTCGGCGCCGGCCTCCTCCGCCACCTCCTGGACCAGGTTGGCGTCGATGTCGACCACCGGCATGCCGCGGTTCGTGGCTTCGGCAAGGCACGGCAGGAGCCCGGTCGGGTTGACCGCGGCCACGATCAGCGCGTCGGTGTCACGCTCCAGCATGGTGTTGCAGATGTTGAGCTGGGGCTCCACCTGGGCGTCGGATTCCGACGCCAGGACGTAGACCTCGACGCCGTCCAGCTCCGCGGCGGCGTCCTTCGCCCCCTCCTCGGCCGCGGCCCAGAACGGGTTGCGGATGTTCTTGAGCAGGACCCCCAGGCTCTCGCTCTCGGCCAGGGCACTCCCGGCGGTCGTCGTCCCCAGCAGCGCCGCGACGGCCACACTCGCGAGCCAGCGTGTCATCGTTATCGAGCCTCCCC
>CAZXYL010000392.1:0-2818 GCA_964644915.1 uncultured Geminicoccaceae bacterium | reverse complement strand
GGCGCCCATTCGCAGGCGAGCGCGCGGGTGAAGTTGACCACGGCCCCCTTGGCCGTGTGGTAGGCGAGGTTCGGGTAGTGCGCGCCGCCCACCAGCCCCATGATCGAGGCGACGTTGACCACGGTCCCGCGCCTCGCCTCGAGCATGTGGCGCCCGACCTCGCGCGCGCATAAGAAGCTGCCGTCGACGTTGACCGCCTGCACCTGGCGCCAGCGCTCCGCGGGCATGTCCACCATCGCCATGCGCGCGCCGACGCCGGCGTTGTTGACCAGGATGTCGATCCGGCCATGGCGCGCGGCCACGACGGCGACCACCCGCTCGACATCGGCCTCGTCGGCCACGTCGAGCCGGTGCGCCTCGGCCCGCCCCAGCTCGGCCGCGACCTTCGCGGCCGCCGCCTCGTCGATATCGCTCACCGCCACCTGCGCGCCCGCCTGCGCCAGCGCATGGCAGGTCGCCCGCCCGATCCCGGCCCCACCGCCGGTGACCAGGGCGACCCGGCCATCGAGGCGCAGCTGCCTGAGGTAGTCCATCATCGGCTCGCGTCGGCTTCCGTTCTCGCCGAGGCCGATTATGCCAGCCGATGCGACCGCCGCCAAACGTGCTGCGAGCCTGGTCCGCGACGCAAAAGATGAGCGCCGGTGAAACACTTCACAGCGCCGCGGGCGCGTCGAGCGCTTTGATGAACCGGCAAAGAACCCTCGGTAGGGTCCCCGGACGGCAGCTTGATCGATGTCACGATCGAGAAGAGCGGCGACGACGTCGTCAAGCGCCAGCAGGTGCGGCCGATGACGGCGCTCGCGGTCACGACGGAAATGCCCATGGCGGCGGACTGAGCCTTCGCGGGCGGGCGGCACTGCCGCCCGCCTTCCCGGCGCGGACGCAACCGCCGCCCCCCACCCCTGAGCGCGGTTAGGGTTGCACGCCCGGCCTGGGGGCGGGATAGTGCCCGACGCCTAGTCAGGCGCCATCGCGCGTCGCCGCGGGACGCGAACTTCGACCGACGGGTCGGGGGCAGGCCGCTCGGGCGACGGTAGGCCGAAAGCAACCTCCGGGAGGCGGATAATGATCTTGCCGAGGACGAAGCTCTGTTCCCGTTTGACCACCGTGACCGTGCCGACACTGGCGCTTTCGATAGGTCTCGCAGGCGCCGCAACGGGCCAGACCTACGAGGCGACCTTCGCGCACGCGCACCAGTTCTACGCCGTCGCCGGCGCCGAGGCCTTCAAGGCCCATGTCGAGGCTGCCACCGGCGGCGACGTGCGGATCAACCTGATCCGCCACGGTGCTCTCGGCGTCGACGACCGCGCGATCACCGACCAGGTGCGCCTGGGCGAGCTCGAGTTCAACGTACCCGGCGCCGGCGGCATCGCCGGCGTCTTCCCGCAGGGGCAGGTCTACAGCTGGCCGTTCCTGTTCACCAATCGCAACGTCTTCTGGATGCTGCCCAACGACCCGGAGCACTTCGAGTACGTTCGCGACGAGATGCTCGAGAGTTCCGGCGGGACGATCCGGCTGCTCGGCCTCAGCGAGAACTCGGTGCGCCACCTCTACACGACGCGCGGGCCGATCCGGGTGCCCGAGGACCTCGGCGCGCACGCCATCAAGATGCGCACCCAGCCCGTGCCGATGCACCAGCGCGTCTTCGAGGCGCTGGGCTCGGCCTCCATCGTCGCGGTGTCGGCGCCCGAGCGCTACACCGCGCTGCAGACCGGGCTGATCGACGGCCTCGAGGGCGGGCTCGCCTCGGCCTGGGACGCCGGGCTGCTCGAGGTCGCCGACTACGTCAGCCTCACCGGGCACATGTACGAGTACCTGTGGTGGCTGGCGAACGAGGAGTTCTATCAGTCCCTGCCTGTGGAATACCAGGAGGCCGTCGACGAGGCGGCGCTGATCGCCATCACCGTCACCAACGCCGCCAGCTTCCAGGACAGCGAGGCGGCGCTGGCCAAGATGGCCGAGGCCGGTAAGGAGATCTACGTGCCCACGGCCGCGGAGCTCGCCGACTGGCAGGCGATCGCCGAGCCGGTCGGGCGCGAGTTCATCGAGGAGGAGGTCCCGCAGGAGTTCGTCGAGCGCACCCTCGAGGCGATCGAGCGCACGCGCGAGCGGGTCGCACGCCTCGGCAGCGCCGGCAAGTAGGCGGCGGGGGCTTCCCCGCCCCGGCGCACAATGATGCGCCCGACGGGCCGCCGGCCGAGCTCCGGCGGCCCGTTTCTTTGCGGGTGAGGCGCGGCGGCTCACTCCGGCTCGAGGTCGCTGCGGCGAACGCCGCCGTAATACGGTTCCCCCGTGACCCAGCTCACGATCTCCTGGAACAGGAGATTCACGGTCTGGAGCGCGATCAGGATCGCCCCCGTGACCACGGCCATGCGTGGCCAGTACTGATAAAAATAGCCGCTGTCGCTGATCTCGGTGGCTCCGAGCCAGGCGAGCCGCTGGCCGCCGAGGTAGAGCGCGTAGCAGAAGTAGAGCAGGAGCACGTAGACGAGCACCGTGACCAGCCGACGGATCCCCTCTGGGAACAGCTGATAGAAGGTGTCTACGCTCACATGGCTGCCGGCGCGCAGACAGGCGCTCGCCCCCCACAGCGCCAGATAAGCGGCGAGGAAGGTGGCGAGCTCCTCGATCCAGGCGAGCGGATAGTACACAACGTAGCGCAGCAGCACCTGAGCCATCAGCAGCAGGAAGACGGCCGCCATCAACAGGACCAGCGCGGCGCGCACGGCCTGGTCGAGCCGGTGGAAGGCGCCGTCGATCAGGCGGGCGATCCGGGCGAGGCTGGCGGCGGCTCGGGTCATGACCAATCCCTCAGAGG
>CAZXYL010000391.1:0-10589 GCA_964644915.1 uncultured Geminicoccaceae bacterium | reverse complement strand
ATGGGAAGGCTGCCGGAGATGGATGGCGATGCCGCCCGAGATCGTGGTCGCGCTTGGGACCTTCGTTGCGGTCCTTCTGCTGGCGCGGCTCGCCAGGGGCCGGGGCCGGGACAGCCGCGGCTTCGATCCGGAGGCCGAGGCCAAGCGCTTCATCGACGCCAGGATCGAGGCGCACCTGGACGAGCTGGCGCAGAAGTATCTGGCGACCGGATCGCGGCCCGAAGCCGACCCATCGCCCCGCTTCGCCGACGAGATCGAGACCTTCATCGCGGACGTCGTGCTGCGGGACGCACCGGCGGCCGTGGACGATCTGGACGTGCTCGAGGCCGTGCGCGAGCTCGTGGTGCTGGAGCGGGCCTACCTCTACGACCGGATCCTGGCGCGTGTCCTGAGCCACCTCCCCCGGGCCGAGCAGACCGGATAGCCGGCCCTGAGCGGGGGTGTTCCAAGCCAGCGGTCGACCCTGAACTCCCGACGAGCGTGGCGAGGTGTTCAGGCCTCTTGCCCCGCCTGCGGACCAGCCCGCTCATAGACCTTCGGCGGCTCCTGATCGAGGTCCTTCGGCGGCAGCGCCGGCTGGGGCATGGCGTGGAACTTGGGCTCGCGATCGTCCAGCGAGGGCTCGAAGGGCAGACGCATCTGGAGCGGCGTCTCGTTCTGCTCGGCCTCGCGCCGGGCCGCCTGCAGCTGCTCGGCGAGCTCGCGGCTCCAGGGCAAAACGTAGGCGCGCGGCTCGGGCACCTCGCTGAGCTGCAGCCACAGATAGATGCCCGCCCCCTCGCGCACCGTCGAGCTCAGCACGGTCGCGTCCTCGGCCGTGGCATGCCACCATTCCAGGGCGACCGGCTTGGGCATCGAGAGCAGGTGCAAGAAGCCGGCATAAGCCGCGGGCAGGAACAGCGCGGCGGTGCCGAGCGCGCCGAGCTTCAGCCAGAGATGCCGCGGCGCCCAGATGCTGATGCTGGTCATGACGCCCGTGAG
Source organism: uncultured Geminicoccaceae bacterium (assembly GCA_964644915.1). GTDB lineage: Bacteria > Pseudomonadota > Alphaproteobacteria > Geminicoccales > Geminicoccaceae > CAZXYL01. The sequence goes on along the minus strand of CAZXYL010000391.1, from coordinate 9,608 downwards.
CGCCGCGATGGTGGCGAACAGCCAGGTGAGCTCGGTCATGACGACCTCCAGGCGCGCAGATCGCGCTGCAGGCTGTGCACGCTGCCGGGAACCAGATCGCCGCTCTCGCTCAGCTGGAAGCGGTAGACGGTGAGCTCCTCCCCCTCGCGCGCCAGCTGGATCTCGCTCGCGAGCAACTGCTTGGCACTCTCCTCGGGCGCCTTCTTGAGGCTCGTCACCACCGTCACCGGCACCGGGAACACGCTCGCGTGGTTGCGGTAGAGGTGCACATTGACGGTGTACTCGCCGGGCGGGATGCCGCGCGAATACGACACCTCGTAGTTCAGGCCGGTGGCGTCGGCCCGCTTGCCGAGGTCGTCGCGCAGCAGGTTGAAGATCGCGCCGCCCTTGTTGGAGTAGCCGACCGGGACGTCACCTGGCGCCTGGACCCAGAGATCGACGTCGGCATCGAGATCGTCCGGCCAGCGGGCCTCGACGATGACGTTGCCCGGCGGCTGCGTGATCTCCTCGGCCGCCTGCCCCGGCGGGTTGAGGTGCGGCAGGAGCAGCAGGACCATGGCGACGAAACCGGCGAGCGCCAGCATCAGGACGTCGCGGAAGACCGTGCCGCCTTCGTCCCCGTCGAGACGATCGAGGTCAAGCATGGCGCTCTCCCCGTTCCACGAGCGCGGTCAGCAGCCTGACCGTGCCGCTCTCCAGCAGGCGGTAGTTGACCATGAGCCAGACGTTGAGGATCGCGCCGACGAGCGTGGTGTAGAGGGCCACCGACATGCCGCCGATCAGGGCGGAGACCATCGGCCCGATCGCACTGACGTCCGCGGCAGCCGCCGGGTCGACCCCGGACAAAGCGATGATGAAGCCGATCACGGTGCCGATCAGCCCCAGGAACACGAGGCTGCTGGCGATGTGTCGCACCGGCGCGATGCGTGCCGACAGCCTGAGCCTGAGGGCCGAGCCCGCGATCGCCCGGGTGTGGCCGTCGCTGCCCTTGACCAGCTCGAGATAGCGCCTGGCTTCCGCCGACTGCGCCGGCCCCGCGGCCCCGACCCGGTCCAGCTCCGCGCTGGTCTGCCACAGCTTGCGTGCGCACTCGAGCAGCCCGACCGCGAACACGACCGCGATCAGCGCTACCAGGCGCGTGCTGTCGCCGTCGAGCACGAGCCCGACCCAGCCCTTCAGCCAGGCCGCACCCAGGAGCGCCAGTGCCACGAGGTTGAGGACGGCAAAGCGCAGGATCAGGAGATGCCGGTACCCGGCCGCCTCGTCTTCCGCAAAGGTCGCGAACCAAGCCGATGGTCCGCGTGGGAAGGGCAGTGCGGGGGCGGTGGTCCTGACGTCGTGGATCGCGAGCATGTGACACCTTCCGCGTTTGTGGGTTGATCCGTCCGATCCACCTTCTGCACGGAACGTGCCAGCTCCGGCTTATGCTGCAATGCAGCAAAACGGCGCTCCGCCTTGCAGTCGACGGTGGGCGGAACAAGAATGAGGCAAATTCGGGGTCAAAGTTCAGGCATAGTGCCTAAAATCAAGGCGTATGCCTGCGACGACGCGAGATTCCGTGGACCCTTGCCAAGGAAGCGCGCGTGCGGTGATCCTGGCGCGGTGGGCGGAAAGGGAGAGGCTCGTGAACGCGGCGGAACTGAAGGCGCTGCAGGCGCCGCTGAAATCACGCTATCGGGAGGCGCCCGAGGCGGCGGTGATCACGCTGAGCGCCGAGGGCGCGATCGGCGAGGGCGTGAGCTGCCGGGTCGAGACCGGCAAGGCCCTGATCGAGGCCGGGCTGCACCCCGCCACCGGCGGCAGCGGCCTGCAGGCCTGCTCGGGCGACATGCTGCTCGAGGCGCTCGTGGCCTGCGCGGGCGTCACCCTGAACGCGGTCGCGACCGCGCTCGAGGTCCCAATCCGCAACGGCCGGGTGTTCGCCGAGGGCGATCTCGACTTTCGCGGCACGCTCGGGGTCGCCAAGGACGCGCCGGTCGGCTTCAAGGAGATCCGGCTGCGCTTCGATCTCGATACGGACGCGAGCGAGGAGCAGCTCGCGACGCTCCTCAAGCTCACCGAGCGCTACTGCGTCGTCTACCAGACGCTGCGCAGCGCGCCCCCCGTTGCCGCCCGGCTCGTTCGGGATTGACTCGCAGTCGGACCGCACGGGCCCGCGCGCGGCCCTGAGCACCGGGGCACAACGACACAGGTCGAGACAAACGTCGCGCCCTGCGATGGAAATCGGTTCCCGAGTTCGTATGTACCGTCGAGACGCTCGGGACCTTTCTCGGCTCGCCGTGGTTTGCAGGCGAGGGCACCCTTTTGCCTCTGCCCAACCCGTCACGCGAGCACCGCGGGAGCCGCTTAGCCAGGACCATGGACGAGAGGATAGCCCAGATCGAGGGGGAGATCCCCCGCCTCCGGCGTTATGCGCGCTATCTGACGCGCGACGCGGATCAGGCCGACGACCTGGTGCAGGAGGCCTTGACCCGGTCCATCGCAAAGATCCATACGTGGCAGCCGGGGACCAACCTCCGCGCCTGGCTATTCGTGATCTTGCGCAACGCGTATATCAGCGAGGTGAGGCGGGCGAACCGGGCGCCGACCGACAGCGCCGTGGCCGAGGATCATCCGGGGCTCGCGGTCACCGGCGGCCACGAGAGCAGAATCGCCCTCTTCGAGCTGCGGCAGGCCTTCGATACGCTGTCGATCGAGCACCGCGAGGTGCTCCACCTCGTAGCCGTGGAGGGGCTCAAGTACGAGGAGGCGGCGGAGGTTCTCGACATCCCAGTGGGGACCGTGCGCTCGCGGCTGTCCCGGGCGCGGACCGCGCTCCGGCTTCGCCTGGAGGGCGAGGTCGTCGACGAGCCCGAGGAGAGGCCTCTTGATGAGGAACAGGGTGTGTCATGACATCGGGCCGGCCAACGGATGACGAGCTCGGCGAATACCTCGATGGCCGACTGAGCGAGCAAAGAAGGGTCGAGATTGCGGGCTGGCTGCTCGCCAATCCCAAGAAGGCGGCAGAGGTCGAGCGGCTGCGCGAGCTGAACGAGGCGCTCAGGGGCATCGGCAGTGACGTGTTGAGCGAGCCGGTACCCGATCGGCTGCGGGAGGTGCTGCGCCGGGAGCCTCCCCAGGAAGGCGACGAGCCGCGTCCGACCACCCGCTCACTGTTCGGTTTCGTGGAGATCGCCGCGGCTTTTGCGATCCTCGGGCTCGGCACTGTCGCCGGCTGGAGTGCTCATGCGATGCTCGAGCAAGAGGTGTCCGCCCGTGACCAGCTCGTCGCCGAGGACGGCTACCGTCCCGGAGCCCTGCGCCGATAGCGAGCGCCCTACAGGCGATAGAACGCGAGCGCGTTGTCTCGGAAAAGACGTCGCTGGGCGGCCCGGTCGAAGTCACGGACGATCCGCTTGAAGCCGGAGAAAATCGTGTCGAACCCGGCGACCAGGCTGTCTACCGGGAAGTTGCTCGCGAACATGCAGCGCTCAATCCCGAAGATCGCGATCGTATCGAGCACGATCGGCCCGTTGCTCAGGGCCGTCCAGGGCCGGCCCGGCTGACCCAGCCCCGATATCTTGACCGCAACGTTCGGCTCCGCCGCGAGCGTGCGCATGGCGTCGCGCCAGCCGCGCAGGCCATCCTCGCTACGGTCGGAGGGCAGCCCGGTGTGGTTCAGGATGATCTGCGTGCGCGGGAAGTCGCGCGCGAGCGCTCCCGCCTCGGCGAGATGCCACCAGGGCGTCTGCAGATCGAAGGACAGATCGTAGCGCTCGAGCAGGGCGTAGCCGCGCCGCCAGGCGGGATCGCCCATGGAGCCGGGCGCGCCCGGCTCAACCCGATCCGGGGAAGGCGCCGCCGTCGGCTTGTGCCGGATGCCCCGCACCTGCGAGCAGCGGCGATGCCCCGCGAGCACCGCCTCGACGTCGGGCTGGTCGAGCCGCGCCTGCGCCACGATGGCACTCGGCAGGCCGCTGTCCCTGATGATCTCCTGCAGCCAGCGCGTCTCGCCCACCGGGTCCTTCGGATCCCACTCCGCCTCGACGTGGACCGTCCCGACCACATCGTGGCCGGCGGCATCGCGGCGATAGTCCGCGGGCAGGTAGCTGCGCCGGATCGCGCCGTAGTCGCCGTAGCGGAACGGGATCATCGGCTCGTCGCACAGCCAGGGCAGATAGTTGCGCTCCAGGTCCCAGAAGTGCTGATGCGCATCGACGATCGGCAGGTCGTTCGTCACTGGCTTCCATCGGCTCGTCATCGGGCTGGCCGCAGGAGCCGGCGCTCGAAGGCGAGCGCGTCGGCGACGATCTCGTGCAGGTTTTCGTGACGCGGCGCCCAGCCCAGCACGCTCCGGATCTTGCGCGCATCCGCGATCACGACCGCGGCATCGCCCGGGCGGCGCGGCGCGCGGCGGGTGCGCAGCGGGCTCCCGCTGACCTCACCGACCGCGTCCAGCACCTGGCTCACCGAGGAGCCGCGGCCATAGCCACAGTTCAAGACCACGCTCTCGCCACCCGCGAGGAGATGGCGGAGGGCATCGAGATGCGCCTGGGCGAGATCGCCGACGTGGAGGTAATCGCGCACGCAGGTGCCGTCCTCGGTCGGGTAGTCGTCGCCGAAGATCGGGACGTGATCGCGGATACCGACGGCGGCCTGGCACGCGACCTTGATCAGGTGCGTGGCGCCGCCGATCCCGGCCGGGCCGGTGCGGCCGCGGCGGTCCGCGCCGGCGACGTTGAAGTAGCGCAGCACCACGTGCGGCAGCCCGTGCGCCGCGTGGGCGTCCTCGAGCATCTGCTCGGTCATCAGCTTCGAGCGCCCGTAGGGGTTGAGCGGCCGGGTCGGCGCGTCTTCGGCCACCGGCACGCGCGCCGGCTCGCCGTAGACCGCAGCACTCGACGAGAAGACGAAGGCCGGAATGCGCGCATCGACGCAGGCCTGAAGCAGTATCAGGCCGCCTGCGGTGTTGTTGCGGTAGTAGGCGAGCGGCCGCGCCACGGATTCGGGTACGACGATCGAGCCCGCGAGATGCACCACGGCGCCGATTCCGTGACGCTCCAGCACGTCCGCGACGAGGGCCGCGTCGGCCACATCGCCCACCACCAGCGCCACGCCGTCGGCAGGCAGCGTCTCGGGCCGGCCGCTGGAGAAATCGTCCAGCACGACCACGGGCCAGCCTACGTCGTGCAGCGCCCAGACCACGTGGCTGCCGATGTAGCCCGCGCCCCCGGTGACCAGCACCGTCGGCCGCGCCTCGACTCGCCCGCTCATCGGGGCAGCTTCGGCCACGAGCTGGCGTCGGTCGTGCACGATCTCCGCACGGCGGCGGTCTCAGGCCGGCGGCTCGAGGCTCGTGCCGGTAATCCGCGACAGCTTCTCCAGCAGCGCCTTCTTGTGGGCAGCGCCCTTCTCGGGCGAGGCGTAGGTCGCCAGAGCCTGCGAGACGGTCACCTTGAGAGCGTCGTCGTTGAACGGCTTCGGCACGACGAAAGCGGGCTCGAGACGGCCGCCGGTCAGCAGCATCTCGGGATAGCCGGTGACGAAGACCACGGGCACATCGTAGCGCTGGAGGATCTTCTGCGCAGCGTTGATCCCGCTCTCGTCGTCGAGCAGGCGGATGTCGCACAGCACGAGGCCCGGGCGCGCCTGCTCGGCCTCCTGGACGGCGGTCTTCTCGCGCGTGGCGAAGCCCGCGACCGTGTGACCCATCTCCTCCATGATCCGGGCGAGATCCATGGCGATCAACGACTGGTCCTCGATGATCAGCACCGAGACCGAGACCCGGCTGCGCAGATCGTGCCGGGCCCGGCCGAGGAGCTCACGCACCTGTTCCAGATCCAGCTCCAGGATCTGGGCGACCTCCTCGTAAGCGAAGCCCTCGACCACGACCAGCAGGAGCACGCGCCGCTCCAGCGGGGCGAGGCCGGCCAAGCCCTGCTCCAGACGCTCCTCGAGGTCCATGCTCTCCGGCGACGGACGCCGCCTGATGGTCTCGGCGACCGCCTCCCAGGCCGCATGAAAGGCCTTGAAGAGCTGCACGCGGAACGGGCCGCCCCGCAGCCGTTCGGGCTCGGCGAGCACCAGCTCCAGGCAGATCCGCACGTATTCGTCGCCGACCTCCTGCGAGCCCGCCAGCAGCCGGGCATGGCGACGCAGGTAGGGAACGTGCTGCAGGACAGCGTCGGAAAGCTCGGTCATCAACATCATCCCAGTGACATGAGGCGATCACCCGCGCCGGCACAGCAGCCGTGCGCCGCAGCGATCGATGTCGTTGCCGGTACGCTAGTCGGGCAGCGCGCCCACCGCAAGCGCCCCTCGCCCCCGGAGATTGCATGCGGTATACGCGTAGGCGGCAGTACCGACCACGGCATCGGGCCAGGATGCCGCGTCCGGGGGAGAGGGCACGGGTGACGGAACCGAAGCAGCTCCTGCTCAGCTGGCTGCAGCGCCAGCTGCCGGAGCCGGCACGGCGGTGGCTCGACGAGCAGCTGGACCAGCTCACGGGCGAGGCTTCGGAGCGCGAGCTCTACATCGCGCTGGGCCTGGTACCGCGCCGGCTCGGCAAGGCCGATCTGGCCCTGCTCGATCCGGATCTGGAGCAGGCGGGCGCGGCGCGGCCGGGCTGGGACCCGCGCGGCTGGAGCGTCGATCAGGCGGCGCGCGTCCTCGTGCTCCTGCACGCGGGCGGCACCGGGGAGCGCTTCGCCCGGCGCTTTGCCCAGCTCTGCCGCACCGCGGACGTCGCCGAGCAGATCGCCTTCTACCGTGGCCTGCCGCTCTACCCCGCGCCCGAGCTGCTCGAGACCCAGGCGGGCGAGGCTACGCGCACCAACATCAAGGCAGTGTTCGAGGCGGTGGCGCACCGCAATCCCTATCCGCGGGAGCAGTTCGCCGAGAACCGCTGGAATCACATGGTGCTGAAGGCGCTGTTCGTCGGCAGCGCGCTGGATCCGGTCCAGGGCCTGGACGAGCGCGCCAACCCCGAGCTCGCCAGGATGCTCTGCGACTACGCGCACGAGCGCTGGGCGGCCGGCCGGCCGGTGAGCCCGGAGCTGTGGCGCTGCGTGGGGCCGCACGCCGACGCCGAGGCGCTGGCCGACCTGCAGCGGGTGCTGGCCACGGGCAGCGCCGCCGAGCGCAAGGCCGCGGCGCTGGCGCTCGCCGCCTGCCGCGATCCCCGCGCCAAGGAGCTCCTGGCCGCCACGCCGGAGCTGGCCGGGGCGGTGGAGCGCGGCGATCTATCCTGGAACAGTCTCGCTCCGGAGAGCTGAAGGCGCGCTGCAGAACGCGCGCCACCTGGCCTGATCCGCGGGCGACCCGCTACCGGTCGGAGGAGGCCCGTTCGCGCAGGGCCCGGGCGATCGCGTCCGCGACCACGGCCGCCCCTTCCGCGTTATAGTGCACCTTGTCCTCGTCAAACAGAACCGTGGGCGAGGGGTGATCGTCGAAGCGGGTCGTGACGTCAATGATGTTGATGTCCAGATCGCGCGCCACGTCCAGGATCTGATTGCGGGTCACGTCGTAGGCGCTGCGAGGCGAGAACAGGCCCGCATAGCGCGCGTACTCCGGCAGGTAGCACAGGTGCAGCCTGCCGCCCCAGCCTTCGACGGTCTCCTTGGCCGAGCGCATGACGCGAGCGAACAGCTCGGGCGAACTCAGGGTCCGCCCATAGTGCAGCCCCAGCGCCTCGGACAGGTGACGGAAACCCAGCACGCTGGTCCAGCTGATCCTCCGGACGCCGGCGAGCTGGTGGGAATTGTTGGCGATCTGATCGTCCAGCATCGTCCTGATGGATTGGTGAACCCGATGCAGATCCTGCGCATCGTGGTCGGTGGGCCCGGCGTCGATGGTGGCCACGAGCCAGGGGATCCGGCTTTCTTCCTCCATGTCGTGGACGTCGTTGCCCTCATAGAAGCACCAGACAACGTCCTCGGCCTCATGCTGGTGCACGTGCCGCTTGAGCGTCTCCAGTTCGAGCAGGGGCCCATGGTTGGACACGCCGAAGCTACGGGCCGGCACGCCGCGTGCCTGCAGCTGCGCCACGATCGTCTCTTCGTTCGGCAGACACATGCCGTGGATGAAGGAATCCCCAATCACGGCGACGGGCAGCGGCATCCGGCCTTCGATCGCCGGGTTGGGCGGATTATTGAAGCCCTCGTGATCGGCGACGAACCATCGCCAGCCATTGGAGGTGCTGCAGAGCACGGTGGCGACGTGCGGGAGATTGCTGACCACCGTGGTCCGGCGGCTGTGGCCGCCGATGACCTCGTTGACGCGCGTGACCGGAAAAGCCGGATAGGCATCCCGCCCGGCGGCGCGGAGCTCCAGGATCGTGTCCAGCTTCCCGCCCGGCCTCGCTTCGAGTGCGACCCGCTGCACATAGACCTCGAACAGGACCACCGCGCCGAGGACGGCATAGACATGGCCTGCCACCAGCGCGCGTGCCGCCGCGGGCGCTCGCCACACGATCAGCAGATAGGTCGCAGCGACGACAAGAGGTCCTACGTAGTAGCGCAGGAGTCGTGCCGTGCCCTGCAAGTACAAATCGTGCTGGGCGACAGCATAGCCGAACTGACCGATGAAGACGAGGGCGGGCCCGATCAGCAGCAGAACCAACAGGCTGCGACCGATTGCCGGCATCGGCAGCGATATCCGTGCTCCGGAACGTCTCGGAGCAGACCGCGATGCCGACCCTATCCGGTGCCTAGCAGTCATCGGCCGCGCAGTTCCGCATCACCGCACCGGTCCCGGACGACCACGAGGTCGCCCCGTATCCACCCGACCCGGCATTGCTCACGTTTCCCGAGCAATTTAGTAAATTACCGGAGAAAGAAACTAGCCCAGTTCGCATCAAGTTCAACTGCCCGCGGTCCGAGCGGCGCGAACAGCCGGAGCCGGGCGGGATCGCGCGCTCGAAAGCCGCGGGCAAGCGGGGTCTGGTGACGCCCGCGCGCAGCGCTCCGACCGCCCGCCACGGGCCCGCGCTTCGCCCGCCCCAAACCGGCGAGCACGTCCTGTCGGGCGGACCGGTGCCAGACCCTGGAGCGGCCCGCGCCGGCATGCTAGCGTGGTGCCGGACGACCGATCCGGCCGCGAGGGGGTGACAGGCATGATGTTCATCGATGCGCACGCGCACATGATCTCGCGCACCACCGACGACTACGAGGCGATGGCGGCCTCCGGCGTCGTGGCGGTGATCGAGCCGGCGTTCTGGATCGGCCAGCCCCGGACCCACGTCGGCACCTACATCGACTACCTGTCCGCGATCGTCGGCTGGGAGCGCTTTCGCGCCGGCCAGTTCGGGATCCGGCACTACTGCACGATCGGCCTCAACTCCAAGGAGGCGAACAACCAGGAGCTCGCCGAGGGCGTGATGGAGATCCTGCCCCGCTTCGCGCTCAAGGAGGGCGTGGTCGCGATCGGCGAGATCGGCTACGACGAGCAGACGGAGCTCGAGGACCGCTACTTCCGCCTCCAGCTCGAGCTCGCCAAGGAGCTGGAGCTGCCGGTCATGATCCACACCCCGCACCGCGACAAGAAGCGCGGCACCACGCGCTCCATGGACGTCATCCTGGAGCACGGCGTGAGCCCGTCCCAGGTCGTGATCGACCACAACAACGAGGAGA
>CAZXYL010000390.1:0-10411 GCA_964644915.1 uncultured Geminicoccaceae bacterium | reverse complement strand
CTGCTCGACGTCATGATGCCCGAGCTGGACGGCTTCGAGGTCTGCCAGCGCATCCGCAACAACCCGGCCTGGCAGGACACCAAGGTGATCATGCTGACGGCCAAGGGCCGCGACGTCGAGCGCGACAAGGGCCTGGCGCTGGGCGCGGACGCGTATGTGACCAAGCCGTTCTCGACCCGCGAGCTGGTGGCGCGGGTCAAGGAGATGCTGCATTCCGGCTAGGTTCTCCCGCTCGGCCAAGGCCGCGCGTGCCCGGCACTGGCTGCTGTTCGGCGCGCTGGCGCTGCTTGTGGGCCTGGTCCTCGCGGGCGCCGCCTGGGTCGTGGCCGATGGACTTCTGCCGGTCTGGCTCGCCGCCGGTGGCGCGTTCTTCCTTCTCCTCTTCGTCTGCGCCCTGGTGTGGGCGTATTTGGACTGGGCCTGGCTGCGACCGAGCCGGGCGCTTGCGCGCGAGCTGCACCTTCTGATCCACGCCAACTCCGGGCGCGCGATCGAGGCGCCTGTCGGCCATGCGCTGGGGCCTTTGCCGGACGCCGTCCTGGCGCTCGCCGCCAGCTGGCGCAGCCTGCAGAAGCGGCACGAGCTCGCCTTCGCCGAGGTGCTGGGACGCGTGCGCGAGCAGCAGAGCCGCCTGGAAGCGATCCTGCGCGATCTCGCCGACGGCGTGATCGGCTGCTCGGCCGACCGGCGCATCCTCCTGCTCAATGACGCCGCCCGGCGGATCCTCGGCGCCGGGGCCGAGCTTGGTCTCGACCGGCCGCTCGATGCGCTGATCGCGCGCGAGCCGATCGCGCAGGCGTTCGCGCTGCTCTGCGACCGGCTGGCGGCGGGCGAGCGCACCTTCGCCTCGGCGGCGCGCGAGGAGTTCGTGTGCGGGACCGCGGACGGGACCCGCCTGCTGCACTGCCGCATGGCGCTGATCACCACGAGCGAAGGCGAGGTGGCGGGCTTCGTGCTCGACTTCACCGACGCTACGGAGCGGCTCGGGCGCGCAGGCGGCGAGCTTGTCCAACTCGACCTGGGGGTCGAACGTCTGCGCGGACCCGCCGCTGCGCTCGCGGCTGCGGCCGAGGTCCTGGGCGAGCAGCAGGAGCTGGGCCCGGCCGAGCGGGCACGCTTCCAGGACGTGATCGCCCGGGAGGGTCGCGTGCTCGCGCAGCGCCTGGACGAGCTCGGCCTTCACACGCGCGCGCTCTTGAGCCTGTCCTGGCCGATGGCGGACCTGAACAGCGCCGATCTGGTGCGCCGCGTGAGCCGGCTCCTGGCGGAGGCACCGGAAGACGTCTCGCTCGCCGAGGTCGGGCCGGGGCTCTGGCTGCGCGGCGATGGCTATCATCTGGCGCTCCTCTTGAAGCGGCTGGCGCTGCGCGTGCACGAGGCGAGCGGGGCGCGTGAGCTGGATCTGGAAGCGCGCCGGGCGGCGCGCCGGGTCGAGCTCGATCTCGTCTGGACCGGCACGCCGATCGCGCACCGCGTCCTCGCGTCCTGGCTGGACGAGCCGCTCGATCCCGGACACGGCGCCTTTCGCCTGCGCGACATCCTGAGCCGGCACGACAGCGAGGTCTGGAGCCAGGCGCACGCGCACGCCGGCCGCGCGCTCCTGCGCCTGCCTCTGCCCCCGCCCGAGCGGCCGCAGATCGGTGAGCGCCTGGCCGTGGAAGAGCCATTGCCGCCGCGGCCGGAGTTCTACGATTTCGAGCTCTTGGAGCGGAGCCGCGCCCAGCCCGGACCCTTGCTCGACCGGCCCCTGCGCGAGCTCACCTACGTCGTCTTCGATACCGAGACCACGGGCCTCGACCCGCAACGGGACGATCGGGTCATCCAGATCGCGGCGGTGCGCATCGTCAATCGGCGGCTCCTGACCGGCGAGACCTTCGATCGCCTGGTCGACCCGGGCCGGCCGATCCCGAAGAGCTCGACCCGTTTCCACGGCATCACCGATGCGATGGTCCAGGGGCGGCCGCCGCTCGAGATCGTGCTGCCGCAGTTCTGGCAGTTCGCGCAGGGGGCCGTGCTGGTGGCGCACAACGCCGCGTTTGACGTCGCCTTTCTGCGCCGGGCGGAGGAGCGTTGCGGCCTCGTCTTCGACCAGCCGGTGCTCGACACGCTGCTCCTTTCGGTCGTCCTGCACGACCACACGCCGGAGCACACCCTGGACGACATCGCGGCGCGGTTCGGGGTCGCGCTGTTCGACCGGCACACGGCGCTCGGCGATACGCTGGGGACGGCGCAGGTGTTCCTGCGCATGCTCGATCTGCTCGAGGCGCAGGGTATCGTGACCTTGGGCCAGGCGCTCACGGCGAGTGCGCGCGCGGTCGACGTGCGCCGCACTCAGGTCGCCCAGTTCGGCGTCGAGGGCGCCGGCGCCGGGCGTCCCGTGGCGCGGGTGGAAGGGTGAGCCGGATGCGCGACGAGGATCGGGGCAAGCGCCTGATCGCCGTCTTTCTGCTCGGGCTGGTGCTCCTGAACTTCCCGCTGCTCGCGGTGGTCGAGGCGGGCGAGCGGTTGTTCGGCCTGCCGCCCCTCGTCGTCTACCTGTTCGGCGTCTGGGCCGGCCTGATCGCGCTTTTGTGCCTGATCGTCGAGCGCAAGGGACAGCGCTGAGATGTTCGAGGTCTGGGTGATCCTCCTGGTCTCGAGCCTTTATCTCGGCACCCTGTTCGCGATCGCGCACTGGGGCGACCGGCGCGCCGACCAGGGCCGCAGCATCATCAACAGCCCCTACATCTACACGCTCTCGATCGCCGTCTACTGCACCGCCTGGACCTTCTACGGCAGCGTCGGCCGCGCCTCCGACGGCGGCTTCGCGTTCCTGCCGATCTATCTCGGGCCCACGCTCATGGCGTGCCTGTGGTGGTTCGTCCTGCGCAAGATGCTGCGCATCACCAAGGCCTACGGCATCACGTCGATCGCCGACTTCGTGGCTTCGCGCTACGGCAAGAGCGCGCTCCTGGGCGGGCTGGTCACGATCATCGCCGTGATCGGGATCCTGCCCTACATCTCGCTCCAGCTGAAGGCGGTCTCGACCAGTGTCGCGGTGATCCTGCAATACCCGGAGCTGCCGCTCGTAGGCGAGGGCGAGACCGCACCGTTCTGGGGCGATCTCGCGCTCTACGTGGCGCTTCTGCTCGCCGCCTTCAGCATCCTGTTCGGTACCCGCCACATCGACGCCACCGAGCATCACCAGGGCATGGTCGCCGCGATCGCGTTCGAATCGGTGGTCAAGCTGATCGCGTTCCTCCTGCTGGGCGTGTTCGTCACCTACGTGATGTTCGACGGCTTCGGCGACATCTTCGGCCGGGCGATCGAGGCCGGGCACGGCGGTCTGCTCACCTTCACCGGGGCGGGGCTCACCTTCGCCGACTGGTTCGCGCTCACCTGCCTGTCCGGGCTCGCCATCCTGTTCCTGCCCCGCCAGTTCCAGGTCGCGGTGATCGAGAACGTCAACGAGAATCACCTGAGCAAGGCGATCTGGCTGTTCCCGCTCTACCTGCTCCTGATCAACGTCTTCGTCCTGCCGGTGGCGCTCGCCGGCCTCCTGCGCTTCCCGGACGGCGCGATCGACACCGATTTCTTCGTCCTGATCCTGCCCATGGCCGAGGCGCAGCCGCTGCTCACGCTGATGACCTACATCGGCGGGCTCTCGGCCGCGACCGCCATGGTGATCGTCGAGACCGTGGCGCTCAGCACCATGCTCAGCAACGATCTGATCATGCCGGTGCTGCTGCGCATCCGCTGGCTGCGCCTCAACCAGCGCCCGGATCTCGGCAGCCTCCTGCTCGCGATCCGCCGCGGCAGCATCCTGGTCATCCTGCTGCTCGGCTACGTCTATTTCGTGCTGGTGGGCGAGGCCTATGCGCTGGTCACCATGGGGCTGGTCTCGTTCTGCGCCGCGGCCCAGTTCGCGCCGCCGATCCTGATCGGGATCTTTTGGAAGGGCGCGACGCTGAGCGGCGCGCTGACCGGTCTGGCCGCCGGCTTCGCGGTCTGGCTGTACACGTTGTTCCTGCCGGCGCTCGCGCGCTCGGGCTGGCTGGACACCTCGTTCATCGATCACGGCCTGTTCGGCATCGACCTGCTGAAGCCCTATGCCCTGTTCGGCCTCACCGGGCTCGGGACGGTCAGCCATGCGCTGCTCTGGAGCATGATCGCCAATGTCGGCTGTCTGGTCGGCTGGTCGCTGGCCGGCCGCCAGGGCAGCTTCGAGCGCATCCAGGCGTCTCTGTTCGTCGAGGTCGATCGCTTGGGCGGCGGGCCGCACCTGTGGCGCGGCAGCGCCGCGGTCGCCGACCTGCAGGCGCTGCTCGCGCGCTACGTCGGCGCCGAGCGCGCCGAGTGGGCGCTCGCGGACCACGCCCGCTCGCGCGGGCTCTCGCTCGCCGCCGGGGCGCAGGCGGACGCCGACCTCGTGAACTTCGCCGAGCGTCTGCTCGCCGGCGCGATCGGCGCGGCCTCGGCCCGGGTCATGATCTCGACCGTGGTCAAGGGCGACGACTTCAGCCCCGACGAGGTCATGGCGATCCTCGACGAGGCCTCGCAGGTGATCGAGTACAGCCGGCAGCTCGAGCAGAAGTCGCGGGCGCTCGAGGAAGCGCACGAGGAGCTCACCCGCGCCAACCAGCGGCTGACCGACCTCGACCGGCTCAAGGACGAGTTCCTCTCGACCGTGAGCCACGAGCTCAGGACACCCCTGACCTCGATCCGCTCCTTCTCTGAGATCCTGCTCGACAACCCGGACCTCGACCTTTCCGAGCGCAACCAGTTCCTGGCCATCGTGGTCAAGGAATCCGAGCGCCTGACGCGTCTGATCAACGACATCCTGGACGTCTCCAAGATCGAGTCCGGGCGCATGGAGTGGCACCTGTCCACCTGCGATCCCAAGGCGGTGATCGAGGACGCCCTCGCGGCCACGAGCGGGCTGTTCAAGGAAAAGCAGATCGCGGTCGAAGCGGAGCTCGCCGCAGGTGTGCCGGCGATCGTGGTCGATCGGGATCGCCTCGTGCAGGTGGTGATCAACCTGCTCTCGAACGCGGCCAAGTTCGTCCAGGCGACGAGCGGACGGGTCAGGGTCCGCCTTGCCCGCGATGGCGCGAGTCTCGCCGTGAGCGTCGAGGACAACGGCCCCGGCATCCCGCCCGAGCAGCGCGAGATCGTGTTCGAGAAGTTCCGTCAGGGCAGCTGGACCGCCGCGACCGGCAAGCCCAAGGGCTCGGGCCTCGGGCTCACCATCTGCCGCTACATCGTCGAGCACTTCGGCGGCCGGATCTGGGTCGAGGGCGCGCAGCCCCGCGGCGCGATCTTCCGCTTCACCCTGCCCATCCGGCACCTTCAGGCTCCCGCGGCTGAGGAGGCCGCGCGCGAGCTTGCGCTCGCCGGCGAGGATTGAGGTTGATGGCGATCGTCGGCCACCGCCCCGCGGACTCGCGACCCCGCTGAACCCGACAGCGGCTTCCCTCGAGCGCCTCGCTGCTGCCGGTCTCCCGGTCGTCGCAGCTGCGAGCTGGCGTCGGCTATCGAGAGCTGCCGCGCCTGCTTTTTTCCACGACGCGAGGAAACTTTTCGGCGCTCGCGGCAGTTCTGTGGCTGATCGAGTTCACGTACAGCCTTCGGAGGAACGAAGATGAAGCCATGGACTCTGGCCAGCAGCGTAGTGCTCGGGGCCAGCCTGGCGCTCGGCGCGGCCACCGGTCTTGCCCAGCAGGCGCAGGAGGATCCGGCCGCGGCCGAGGAGCAGATCCAGCCGGGCGAGACCATGACCCAGGAGGGGATGGCCGCCGGCACCGAGCAGGACATGCAGACCGGCGCGGCGATGGCAGGCGACGCCCCGATGGGCCTCGACGCGGAGACCGTGCGTGAGCTGCAGCAGGCCCTGAACGAGGCCGGTCACGACATCGACGTCGACGGCATCTGGGGTCCCGAGACCCAGTCGGCCCTGCGGGAATTCCAGCAGGAGCAGGGCATGGAGGCGACCGGCGAGCCGGACGAGCAGACCCTGGCCATGCTCGGGGTCGACGCGACCATGATGCAGCCGGGCGCGGGTCCCGAGCAGCAGATGCAGGAGCAGGGGGAGGGGACCGATCTGGGCACCGAACAGCAGCCGCTCGATCAACAGCAGGATCAGCCCCAGCAGCAGTGATCAGCGCGCAGCCCGAGCGTGCGGCCGGACGCGGGGCCGCACGCCTGCGGCTGCCACGGATACCGGGGTCAGGGAGCGGTCGCGGCCTACGCTCTCCCGTTGATGCGCTGGCGTAGCTCGGCGAGCAGGCCGTCCATTCCCTGACGCTCGATCACCGAGTTGAACTCCGAGCGCAGGGTTACGATCAGGCTCACCCCTTCGACCACCACGACGATCGCCACCAGATCGCCGCCCTCGATCTCGCGCAGCCGCCAGTTCACGCCCAGCGGCTGGGCGCCGCCGGTGATCCTGGTCGTCACCAGCGCATCGCGCTCGCCCACCACCTGGGCGTCCGTGATCTCGAACGCCTGACCCTCGTACAGGTGCAGCCTCGAGGCGACGCTGTCCAAGGCGTAGGCTCGGAACAGGTCAAGGTATTGCTCGCGCTGCGCCTCGTTCGCGGTGCGCCAGTGCCGCCCGAGGATGAGCCGGGCCACCAGGTCCATATCGATCGAACCCTCGAGCACCTCCTCCAGACGGTGCAACGTCTCCTGGTCCGTCAACTCGTCGTCGCGTAGGATCTCCAGAACGTCCGTGCCGACGGTCTCCACCAGCGCCCGCGCTTGCTCGGGCTGCGGTTGGGCCGTCGCGGGCGCACCGAGCAGCAGCAGTGCCGTGATCAAGCCGCACACGAGCGCGGCCGGCCGAAACCGACCGGGGGCGCTAGGGTCCATCGTCACCTTCGTTCTCCAGGGCCGCGGGATCCTCGAGGTCGTCCTCGAAGATGCGCTCGTCGTAGATGTCTTCCAAGGGCGCGGGTGCACCCTGGCGTATCGCCGCCGTACGCATCTGCCGGTACAAGGTACGCACGGAAGCGTAATAATCGAGACTGGTCCGCTCCAGTTCCGCGAGCGTCTCAAGGTTCTCCTCCCGCAGCGACACCCCCGAAGCCGCGCCGCGGCCCAAGGTGGCCTCGGTCGGCGCCAGCAGCGCGAACGGGTCGAACAGGAAGTCGACCCCGTAGCCCAGCGCGTCGCGCGGATTCGACGGGCCGAGGATCGGCAGCACCAGATAGGGGCCGGAGCCGACGCCCCACACGGCGAGGGTCTGGCCGAAGTCCTCGTAGTGGCGCTCGGGCATGCCGACGTGCGCGCCGATATCGATGATGCCGCCGAGGCCGAGCGTGGTGTTGAGCATGAAGCGGCCGAGCGTGAGCTCGGCGCGCTCGAACTCGCCCTGCAGCAGATCGTTCGCGAGCACCACGGGCGTGGCCAGATTGGCCACCGCGTTGCGGATGCCGTCGCGCACGATGCGCGGGAAGACCATGCGGTAGACGCGGGCCGCCGGCTCGATCACGAGCCCGTCGACCACGCGGTTGAACTCGAATACCGCCCGGTTGACCGGCTCCAGCGGATCGTCCTCGCTCACCACCGCGAGAGCGGGGGCGGCCAGCCCCGGCGCCGCGAGCACGAGCAGGGCGGCGGCGAGATACGCCCGCTTCAGCAAGGGAGCCGCCCGGTGATCCGGCCCGAGGGTGCCCTCGGGCGACGTGACGAACACGATACGGCGCCTCCTGTTCGATCCGCTGCCGGGACGCGGCGCCCGACCGGCAGGCAGCCCCGCGATGGTTGACCGAGCGCGCGTCATGATATGCCGGTGGCGACGATCATCAAGCCTGACGAGGCGCCAGGCGGTCGCAGCCCCGCCGGTATCACGTCCGCCGCTGAGCCCTACCACCGTACGCTAACGCGCGCCGCCCCGGCGTTGCAAGACGGGGGCTTAAAGCGGCAAGGTGAAGGAAGCGTAAACCCCCGTGCAGGAGTGGCCCATGAGCGCCACGCGGATCGTCACGCTCGAGTGTCTGCTCGGTCGGCTCGAGGCGGTGCTCGGCCGGAACGATCTCTTGTTCCGGCGCTTCGAGCGCGGCCTGCGGCAGACGGACGAGCGGTGCCTGACCGACGCCATGAGCAGCCTCTCCCTCTATCCCCCCGCCACGCGTCAGCTGGTCGAGGACACGGTAATGAGCTGGCTGTTCGGCGCGCGCGAACGTGACGAGGAAGCCCGTCGCGGCGCTTGGCCGCGCGCCTGACGACGCCGGTCGTCGCGAAAAGGGGGCGGTCCCGCCGGGGCCGCCCTTCTTTTTTTGTTTCCGCCTTGACGGCATAACGATATAAACAAATCTGCATATGCTGACCCGAGTGAGCGAGTTTATGGCCGCGACGTCGTCGGAAACCCTGGATGGCCTCCTCGCCGGCCTGCGCGCCGCGGCCGAGCCCTCGCGCCTGCGCCTGCTCGCGATCTGCGCGCAGGGCGAGTGGACGGTCACTGAGCTGACCCAGATCCTGGCCCAGAGCCAGCCGCGGGTCTCGCGCCATCTGAAGCTGCTCACCGAAGCCGGCGTGCTCGACCGCTTCCGGGAAGGCGGCTGGGTGTTCTACCGGCGCGCCGAGAGCGGGCCGGGCGCCCGGCTCGCGCGCAGCCTCTGCCGCCTGCTGCCGTCGGACGATCCGGAGCTCGCGCTCGACCGGCAGCGCCTGGCGGCGGTGCGCGAGGCCCGCAAGGAACAGGCGGCGCGCTATTTCGCGGCGCAGGCGCGGCGCTGGGACGAAATTCGTTCGCTGCACGTCGACGAGGCCAAGGTCGAGGGCGCGCTGCTCGCGGCCCTCGACGAGCAGCCGCCGAGGAACCTGCTCGACATCGGCACCGGCACCGGGCGCGTCCTGCAACTGCTGGCGCCGCGCATCGGTTTCGGCCTCGGTATCGATCTCTCGCGCGAGATGCTCGCCGTGGCGCGCGCCAATCTGGACCGCGCGAGCATGCGGAACTGTCAGGTGCGGCATGGCGATATGTACCGGCTGCCGCTGCCGGACGGCTCGTTCGATGCCGCGACGCTCCATCTGGTGCTGCACTACGCCGACCATCCGGCGGCGGTGCTCGCCGAGGCTGCCCGGGTGCTGCGTCCCGGCGGCCGCCTGATCGTGGTCGATTTCGCCCGGCATCACCTCGATTTCCTGCGCCGGGAGCATGCGCATCGCCGGCTCGGTTTCGCCGACGGCGAGATGCGCGCGTGGTTCTCCGATGCCGGGCTCGAGGCGGAGCCGCCGCTGCGCCTGGAGGGCGACCCGCTCACGGTCGTGATCTGGCCGGGAAGGCGGGCCGGGGCCATCGAGGACACGCCGTTCGCCAGCCTGCGGGGGAGCAACGTCGCATGAGCCAGGAGATCCTCAGGCGCTTCGCCCACCGGCGCTTCGCCTGGCTGGGCGAGGCCCTGCCGCCGGTACGCATCTCGTTCGAGTTCTTCCCCCCGAAGACGGCCGACGGCGAGGCGAGGTTCTGGCAGGCGCTTGGGCGCCTGCGCGCGCTGCGGCCGTCTTACGTCTCGGTGACCTGCGGGGCCGGCGGCAATCCGGCGCAGGGCACGGCGGGCCTGGTCCGCGCTCTGCGCGAGCAGGCCGGCCTGGAGGCCGCGGCGCATCTCACCTGCGCCTGCGCGCCGTCGGCCGTGGTCGATGCCGTGGCCGAGCGCTACCGGGACGACGGCGTGCGCCACATCGTGGCGCTGCGCGGCGATCGGCCGAAGGACGGCGGCGGCCGGGATGCGCATCACTACGCCTATGCGGCCGATCTGGTCCGCGCCCTGCGCCGGCTCGGCGCCTTCGAGATCAGCGTCGCGGCCTATCCCGAGACCCATCCCGAGGCGACGAGCAGCGAGGCCGACCTCGACAACCTCAAGCGCAAGGTCGAGGCGGGCGCGACCCGCGCCATCACGCAGTACTGCTTCGATACCGAGACGATCCTGCGCTTTCGCGATCGCATGGCCGCCGCGGGTATCGACGTGCCGCTCGCCGTGGGCATCCTGCCGGTGCACAGCTTCACCCAGGTGGCGCGCTTCTCCGAGGGTTGCGGCGCGAGCGTGCCCGAGTGGCTGTGCGCGCTGTTCGAGGGCCTCGACGAGGATCCGGAGCAGCAGTCGCTGCTCGCCGCCTGCATCGTCGCCGAGCAGGCCCGGCGCCTCATCGTCGAGGGCATCGGGCAGCTGCATTTCTACACCCTGAACCGGGCCGAGGTCACGGTCGCCGCCTGCCGGCTCCTGGGCCTGCGCCCGGCGTTCGCCGAAGCGGCCTAGACCGAGCGGAGGGAGTGTTGAGCGCCTTTCTTCAAGCGCTGCGTGAGCGCGTCCTGCTCTTCGACGGGGCCATGGGGACCCAGATCCACACCCATGGGCTGACGGTCGAGGAGGACTTCTGGGGCAAGGAGAACTGCTCCGAGGTCTTGAACCTGAGCCGCCCCGACGTG
>CAZXYL010000389.1:0-4598 GCA_964644915.1 uncultured Geminicoccaceae bacterium | reverse complement strand
GGGGCGATCGCGTTCACCGACATCCTGCGGCGCGACGGCCTGTCGCCCGAGGCCTATGCCCGCCTGCAGCAGGAGATGACCTTCTTGAGCCTGGAGACGTTGGCCGGCTACGCCAGGCTCCTGACCGGTGCGGGCTGCGAGGTGCTGGAAGTGGAGGATCTGGGCGCGTTCTGGACCGAGGTGCTGCAACGGCGTCTGGAGATGTACCGCAGCCTGAAGGACACGACGGTGGCGACGTTCGGAGGCGCCCATTTCGAGCGCTGGGACGGCACGTACGCCTTCTTCGTCGGGCTGTTCGCGGACGGGCAGCTCACCGGCGGGCGCTTCGTCGCGCGGCGGGCCGCATGATGCGCTTCGACCTCGCCGAGCTCGCGCCGGCCGAGCGCTACAAGCTCCTGGGCGGCCTCGTGGTGCCGCGCCCCATCGCGCTGGTCACCACCCGCTCCCTGGACGGGCACGACAACGCGGCGCCGTTCAGCTTCTTCAACGTCATGGCCGAGGAGCCGCCGATCGTGGTGCTCGGCATCGGCGTCACCGCCGCCGGCCACGCCAAAGATACGACCAACAACATCCGCGACACGGGCGAGTTCGTGGTCAATCTGGTCGACGAGGAGATCGGTGAAGCCATGAACCTCGCCGCGATCGACTTCCCGCCCGAGATCAGCGAGATCGAGGTGGCGGGCTTCGAGCTCGCACCCAGCGAGCGCGTGGCGGCCGGGCGCATCGCGCAGTCGCCGGTGCAGATGGAGTGCCGGCGCTTCGTCACCCTGCAGCCGGGGCCCGAGCGCTACATCATCCTGGGCGAGGTGCTCGTCCTGCACGTGCGCGACGGCCTCGTTGATCCGCAGACCCTGCGCGTCGATCGGGACGCCTACCGCCCGATCGGGCGCCTGTTCGGCGGCGGCTACGTGCGCACCCGCGAGCGCTTCGAGATGCCGCGGCTGAGCTACGAGCAGTGGCTGTTGCGGCAGCGGGGCGAGTGAGGGGTGTCGCCCTCCGGCCGTGACGGACGAAAGTTGTCACTGTGCCGGATCCGGGGAAGGTGCGCCGCCAGGATCTCCGGGAGGCAGGCTCGGAGCAGAAGGGATGAGCGGCACCTGGCCCGGTCGCCGTGACGCCTCGTCGAGCTGGAAGCCGACGTAGACGTCAAGACGGGCGGAGTCGTCCGGCCGGACGCCCGGCACCCGCAAGGTCACCTCCTCGCGCAGCCCCGCGGCCTCCTGCGCCTCCGTGAAGATCACCTCCGAAGTGAAAAGCTGCTTGCTTTGGATCTGGGCTCCGGGGGCGACCGTGGCGATGAACCAGGTGAGCCGGACCGGCGCGGCATCGAAAGCCGGCCCCTGCTCGACCAGGAGGTTGAACGCGAGATCGATCTCGACGCCCTGGCCGTCGTACCGGCACGCGCTGGCGGGGTCCCCGAGCCCGGCGACGTAGTTGAGGCCCGCGGCCTCGCCTTGGCGACCCGGCGCGTAAGCCGAGGTCGCATCCGCGCCCGGCAGGATCTGCAAGGCGGGACAAGGCGGGGGCGGCCCCGGATCGCCGCGGAACAAGCCACATCCGCCGAGCAGGAGGAGCGCTGCCCAGCCGGTGCATCGCCTCGAGCGTGGTGCGGTAGGGCAGGGGGATCGGCGCCGAGCGGACCTGCTCACAGCCGGTTATGCGATCGCCGGTCGCCGGCGATCGTGCCTTTCACGAGCGTGTCGCTCATCCACCTCTCCGTTGGCTGCATGCGCTGCGAGCAGGCGCGGCAGAGCTAACCCGAGAGCGTCGCCGGGGCAAGACGGCAACACGTGATCGTCCGCGGTCTCGCGACCCCTGGCGAGGCTCGGTCAAACGCCTTAAACTCATGACAGTCCCATGACACAGGTTCTGCCCCTTTCCGATCTGCAGGTGCCGGCCGCGCAGCGGCCCGGCTCGCTCGCCGCCCTCGACCTCGGCACCAACAATTGCCGACTGCTGGTCGCGCGCCCGCAGGGCGACGAGTTCACGGTCATCGACAGCTTCTCGCGGATCGTGCGCCTGGGCGAGGGGGTCGCCCGCAGCGGCCAGCTCACCGAGCGCGCCATGGGGCGGACCATCGCGGCGCTCAAGGTCTGCGCGCGGATCATGCAGCGGCACGGCGTGGCGCGGGCGCGCTGCGTCGCGACCGAGGCCTGCCGGCGCGCGTCCAACGGCATGCAGTTCCTGGCGCGGGTCCGACGGGCGACCGGGATCGAGCTGGAGGTCCTGCCGAACGTCCAGGAGGCGCGGCTGGCGCTCCTCGGCTGCCTGCCCCTGATCGATCCCGAGGCCGAGCACGTGCTCCTGGTCGACATCGGCGGCGGCAGCACCGAGCTGTTGTGGCTCGACTGCACGAGCGGGCCCGGGGGTCTCTTGCGTTGCGCACTGTCGATCCCGATCGGCGTGGTCTCGCTCTCGGAGGGTTTCAGCGGCGAGCCGGATGCCGAGACCTACGAATCCATGGTGCGCTTCATGCAGGGCCGGCTGGTGCCGGTCGAGCTGGTGCATCGGCTGAACGATGCGCTCGCCGGCTGTCGCGTGCAGATGCTCGGCACCTCGGGCACGGTCACCACGCTCGCCGCCGTGCTGCTCGATCTGCCGCGCTATGACCGGCGCCGGATCGACGGCCTGACCGTGGAGACCGGGGCGATTGCGTCGGTCTCGCAGCAGCTGCGCGGTATGACCAACGCCGCGCGCACCGCCCATGCCTGCATCGGTCCGGGCCGGGCGGACCTGGTGGTCGCCGGCTGCGCGATCCTCGAGGCGATCCTGCGCAGCTGGCCGGTGGACAGCCTGCGGGTCGCCGACCGGGGGCTGCGCGAGGGCATCCTGCAGGGGCTCATGGGGCGCTCCCTCGAGCAGGCGATCCGGATTCCCGGCGAGGTGGATGAGGCGGCCTCGACGTTTCGGGCCCAGGCCGGCGGCGGGAGCTCCGGCTAGCATGGTGGGCCAGCGCACGGCCAAGGTGCGCGTGCGCTCGAGCAAGCGGCGCCGGCCCGGCTCGACGCGCTGGCTCGCGCGCCAGCTCAACGATCCCTACGTGCAGGCGGCGCAACGGGAAGGCTATCGCGCGCGCTCGGCCTTCAAGCTGCTCGAGGTCGACCAGAAGTTCCGCCTGCTGAAGCGGGGCGCCCGCGTGCTCGATCTCGGCAGCGCCCCGGGCGGCTGGGCGCAGGTCGCGGCCGCCCGCGGCTGCCGGGTGGTGGGCCTCGATCTCTCGGCGGTCGAGCCGGTCGCGGGCGCGATCTTCCTGCAGGGCGATATCTTCGATCCGGAGATCCGGCCGCAGCTCAAGGCGGCGCTCGGCGGCAGGGCGGATGTGCTGCTGAGCGATCTCGCGGCTTCGGCGACCGGCCAGCGCGCGGTCGACCGGCTGCGCGCGGAGGCGCTGGGCGAGGCGGTCCTGGCGCTCGTCCCGGATCTCCTGGCCCCGGGCGGCCACACCCTGATCAAGCTCGTGCGCGGCGCCGAAGCCGACGTCGCGGCAGAGGCGCGCCGCATGTTCCGCCGGATCCGACTGCTCCGCCCCGAGGCGACCCGGCGCGACTCCTCCGAACTTTACCTGCTCGGCCTGGATTACCGGGGCAATGAGGCGCTCGGGGAGCGTTCTGACGCGAAAACGCCTCGTCCATAGGCGTGGTCGAGGCGCAAAGGCGACGACAAGGGAACGAGAAGAGGCGGCCGTTGTAGTCCCGGTGTGCTCGTCCGCCCCTTCCCCCGTCCCGTAAATCGTGGTTTCACACCACAGCTCAATATAGACCGATAACGCGCTGATGTGCAAGCGTCGTTTTGGGTTCGCTCCTCTTTTTCGCAGGGCGCCGCCGCATGAAGGCTCTGGTACAGCGGGTAAGCGAGGCGAGCGTCGAGGTCGAAGGCCGCGAAATCGGCGCGATCGGCCGCGGGCTGCTGGTGCTTCTGTGCGCGGAGCCGGACGATGGCGAGGCGCAGATCGACTGGCTGGCGCGCAAGATTGCCCATCTGCGCATCTTCGAGGACGACGCCGGCAGAATGAACCGCTCGGTGCTCGATATCGGCGGCGGCGCGCTGGTGGTCAGCCAGTTCACGCTCGCGGCCGACGTGAGCCGGGGCAACCGGCCGGGCTTTTCCGGCGCGGCGGCGCCCGCGCTGGCCCAGGAACTCTATGAGCGCTTCTGCGCGCGTCTGGCCGAGCAGGGCGTGCCGGTCGAGCGGGGCGAGTTCGCCGCGCGGATGGCCGTGCGGCTGGTCAACGACGGCCCGGTCACGATCTGGATCGATACCGGCCCGGTGGGCAGATAGGCGGCCGGCCACGGCGTTGACCTTCATTCTCTCGTATCCCACATCCAGCCCGGTCGGCACCGCGCCTCACCGCGCCCCACAACGACAAGCACGAGCACCAAGGAGCTGTCATGACCGCATGCATCGTCGGCTGGAGCCACACGCCGTTCGGCAAGCACGAGGCCGACGACGTCGAGTCACTGATCGTCAAGGTGGCGAAGGGGGCGGTCGCGGATGCCGGCGTCGATGCGGCCGAGATCGACGAGATCGTGATCGGGCATTTCAACGGCGGCTTCTCGCAGCAGGAGTTCCCGAGCTCCCTGGCGCTCCAGGCCGAGGAC
>CAZXYL010000388.1:0-8804 GCA_964644915.1 uncultured Geminicoccaceae bacterium | reverse complement strand
TCAAGACGCCGCCGATCCCGTTGCGGAAAGCCTCGTGAGGCGGGCCGGTCCACGGGCAGGGCGCGCTGCGGCCGGCCGGCCGCCCCGGGGGGCCATGCTCGCAGCCCGGTCCTGAGCGATGGCGGTCTACACCGCGATCGATCGGGAAGCGCTCGAGGGCTTTCTTGCCGCCTACGACATCGGGCGGCCGCTCGAGCTGGACGGCATCGCCGAGGGCGTGGAGAACTCGAACTACCGCCTGCGCACCGAGCGCGGCTGCTTCATCCTGACCCTGTACGAGAAGCGGGTCGATCCCGAGGATTTGCCGTTCTTCCTCGGGCTCATGGACCATCTGGCGGCGCGCGGCGTGCCCTGCCCGACGCCCATTCACGGCCGGGACGGCGCCTCCTTGCGCCGGCTGTGCGGCAAGCCTGCAGCGCTCGTGAGCTTTCTCGAGGGCAAATCGCCGCAGCGGATCCACGCCGCGCACTGCGGCGCGCTCGGCGACGCCCTGGCGCGGCTGCATCTCGCCGGCGCCGGCTTTGCGATGCGGCGCCACAACGCCCTCTCGGTCGGCGGCTGGCGGCCCTTGTTCGAGGCCTGCCGCGCCGAGGCGGATCACGTCATGCCGGGGCTCGAGGACGAGCTCGGGCGCGAGCTCGACACCCTGGAGGGCAACTGGCCCGCCGATCTGCCGCACGGCGTGATCCACGCCGATCTCTTTCCGGACAACGTCTTCTTCGAGGGGTTCAGGGTCACCGGCATCATCGACTTCTACTTCGCCTGCGTCGACATCGTGGCCTATGACCTCGCGATCTGCCTCAACGCCTGGTGCTTCGAGCCGGACGGCGCCTTCAACATCACCAAGGCGCGTCAGATGCTGGCGGCGTACCGCGCGCTGCGCCCGTTCACCGGGCGCGAGCTGGAGGCTCTGCCGCTGCTCGCCCGTGGCGCTGCCCTGCGCTTCCTGCTGACCCGCCTGTTCGACTGGCAGCACCGGGTGGCGGGCGCCCTGGTCCGCCCCAAGGACCCGCTCGAATATCTGCAGAAGCTGCGCTTCCACCGCGGGCTGCGCGGCCCCGGCGCCTATGGCCTGGACTGAGCGCGTGAGCGCAGCCTCAGCCCCCCCTGCTTCGGACTGGGTCGAGATCCACACCGACGGCGCCTGCTCGGGCAACCCCGGTCCCGGCGGCTGGGGCGCCGTGCTGCGCTGGCGCGACAAGCTGTGCGAGCTCTCGGGCTACGAGCCGCTGACCACCAACAACCGCATGGAGCTGATGGCCGCGATCGCGGCGCTCGAGACGCTGAAGCGGCCAGTGCCCGTGCGCATGTACACCGACAGCACCTACCTCCGCCAGGGGATCACGACCTGGCTGCCGGCCTGGCGTGCGCGCGGCTGGCGCACCGCGGACAAGCGGCCGGTCAAGAATCAGGACCTGTGGGAGCGGCTCGAGCGGGCGCTGGCGCAGCACCGGATCGAGTGGCACTGGGTCAAGGGCCACGCCGGCCATCCGGACAACGAGCGCGCGGACCAGCTCGCCCGGGCGGCGATCCGCGCCGGCCGAAAGGCTGCGGGCGGGCGCGGAACCGGCGCTAAAGGCTAGCCAGGATCGCGCTCGCGCTGCTCGCCTCGGCCTTCGAGGGGATGTCGTCGATCAGGAGCGTCCGCACGACGCCGTCCTCGACCACCATGGCGTAGCGCTGCGAGCGGGTGCCGAGGCCGCGTGGGCTGCCGTCGAGCTCGAGCCCGAGCGCGCGCGTGAGCTCCGCGTGGCCGTCCGAGACGAACTCCACCCGGTCGCCGGCATCGTTCGCCTTGGCCCAGGCGTTGAGCACGAAGGCATCGTTCACGGCGAGGCAGATGATGGCATCGACCCCCTTGGCCCGGATCGCGTCGGCGTTCTCGAGAAATCCCGGAAGGTGCCGCTGCGAGCAGGTCGGCGTGAAGGCGCCGGGAACGGCGAACAGAACCACCTTGCGGCCCCGGGTCAGATCCGCGACCGAGATCTCCTTGATGCCCTCGGAGGTGAAGCGCCACAGCTTCACGTCGGGCAGTCTCTCTCCCACCTGGATCGTGGCCCGTCCTCCCGTTACGGGCGCGGGCCGGAAGGCGCGCGCCAGCAGCAGGAACTCTGGCACGCCGCGCCGCCGGACGCAACCGGCGCGCCGCTTCTCACCTGCGCGGGCGCGCGCTGACGGATGCGCAATTCGTCCAGGCGAGGATCACGTGCCGCCTTGCTGGTGCCCCGTCATCGAACTAAGTGTTGGAGATGGCGACCAAGGGGCGCATCTCCGAGGAGAGCTCGCTGACCGGACATCTTCTGGTCGCGATGCCGCAGATGGCCGATCCGAGATTCGCGCGCAGCGTCGTGTATCTGTGCGCGCATTCGGCCGAAGGGGCCATGGGGTTGGTGGTCAACCGGCTGGTGGAGAGCCTGACCTTCGAGAGCCTGTTGGCGCAGCTCGGCCTGGAATCGAACGCCGTCGACGACGAGATGCCGATCCACTTCGGCGGCCCGGTGGAATCGAGCCGCGGCTTCGTCCTGCACAGCGCCGACTACGTCCAGGAATCCACCCTGGTGATCGACGAGGACATCGCGCTCACCGCCACGATCGACGTGCTCAAGGCGATCGCGGCCGGCGAAGGGCCGCGGCGGCGCGTGCTGGCGCTGGGCTACGCCGGCTGGGCGCCGGGCCAGCTGGACGCCGAGATCCAGGCCAACGGCTGGCTGCTCGTGCCGGCCGATCCCGAGCTGGTGTTCGGTCTGGACAACGATGCCAAGTGGGAGCGCGCGCTCGCCAAGCTCGGCATCGATCTGTCGCTCCTGTCGAGCGAAGCCGGCCACGCCTGAGCGCTGGCTCGCCGCGAGGTCGCTGGGGCCTATTCGGCGGCCGTGTGGCGAGCGGGCGTCGGGCGGCCGCCGTCCTCAGCCGACCGTCCCACCACCCCGCCGGCGAGCAGCACGCCGGCCTCCTCCTGATGCAGGGCCTTGAGCAGGCCGTAGCACATGATCAGCATGATCACGGAGAACGGCAGGGCGGCCGCGATCGAGGCGGTCTGCAGCGCGGTGAGGCCGCCCGCGATCAGCAGGACCGCCGCGACCGCGCCCTCGGTGGCGCCCCAGAACACCCGATGGCGCGTGGGCGGGTGCTCGTCACCCATCGAGAGCATGGTCGTGATCACCAGCGTGCCGGAGTCGGACGAGGTGATGAAGTAGGTCGCCACCAGGAGCGTCGCGAGCGCCGCCGCGATGGTGCCGATGAAGCCGACGCCCATCTGCTCGATCGTGGTGTAGAGCGCCAACGTGACGTCCTCGTTGACCGCCTCGACGATCCCGCCCGGGCCGTACTGCTCGATCCACAGCGCCGTGCCGCCGAAGACCGACAGCCAGAAGAAGGTGAGCAGGGTGGGCACGAACAGCACGCCCAGAATGAACTCCCGGATCGTGCGCCCGCGCGAGATGCGCGCGATGAACATGCCCACGAACGGCGCCCAGGCGATCCACCAGCCCCAGTAGAACACCGTCCACCAGCCCTGCCACGGCCGCTCCGCGACCGGGTCGGTCCAGAAGCCCAGCGGGATGAACTCCTTCGCGTAATCGCCGAGATTGGTGAGGAACTCGCCCAGGACGTAGCCGGTCGCGCCGAAAAACAGGAAGAAGGCGAGGATCGCCGCGGAGAGCCACATGTTCCACTCGCTGATGATCCGGATGCCGTGGCCCACCCCCGAGACGGCAGACAGCGTGGCCACGGCCGTGATGACGGCGATTAGGAGGATCTGGCTCCACACTGACACCGGCATGCCGACGACACCGGCATGCCGACGAGATAGCCCAGCCCGGCGTTGATCTGCTGCACGCCGAGCCCGAGCGAGATCGCGACGCCGAACACGGTGCCGAACACCGCGAGCAGATCGGCCGCGTGCCCCTGCGGCCCATAGATCCTGTCGCCGATCAGCGGGTAGAGCGCCGAGCGGATGGTCAGCGGCAGCTTGTGGCGATAGGCGAAATAGGCGAGCGAGAGCGCCACGATGACGTAGATCGCCCAGGCGTGCAGGCCCCAGTGCAGGAAGGTGATGCGCATGCCGACCAGAGCGGCCTGCGCGGTGCCCTCGTCGGCCTCGGTGATGAAGGGGTTGCTCTGGTAGTGATGGATCGGCTCGGCGATGCTCCAGAACAGGAGCCCGATGCCCATGCCGGCGCCGAACAACATGGCGAACCAGGAAAAATTGCTGAATTCCGGTCGCTCGTGGTCGTCGCCCAGACGAACGTTCGCAAAGCGGCTGAACAGGAGATAGAAGACGAACAGCAAAAAGAACGAGACGATGCCGACGTAATACCAGTTCAGCGTCGTCAAGATCCAATCTTTGACCGCATCGAACGTGTCCGAGGCCAAATCGACGTTGAGTATGGTGAACAGCACGAAGGCAAGCACCATGGTCTTGGCGGCAATGCCCATGGTCAGGTTAAGACCCCGCAAGGGACCCGACTGGACCAGATTGCGTTGCTCGTCCATGTTCGCCTCCACCGCGTCTCGTTCGTGCCCGAGGGAGCAGGAGGGCCAGCCATCACGCCAGGACCGTCACGTCATAAGCCGCACCGACCTTTGCACGCTTAGGTGAGCCTGCCAGGCGCCCAGACAGCCGCAGCGGTTCCGGTGCGGCAATCCTGGAAGCGACGGCAGGATGTCGCATTCAGAAGAAAGATCAACCCCCTCAGCTCGAGCTCCGGCCCCGGGTCACTCCTCGCCGGCGGCACCTCCGGCCCGCGCCGTGGTGCCGGTGATCCGTCTGAGCACCTCGCCGTCCACGATGCGCCGGAAATCGAAGTCCATGCCGGTCTCGGTGCGGATCCGATCGTAGATCTGCATCTCGTAACCGCCGTCCTCGAGCACGACGAAGGAGTAGACGTGCATGCGCGCGTCGTCGATCGCAGCCCAGCGCACGGGATCGCCCTGCATGGGCCGGGTCTGCTGGCGCTCCCGGAACGGATTGCCCTCCTCGACCTCGACGAAGAAGCCCTCGTCCTCCTGGGGCTCGAACAGGACTGTCTGCGCGCGACGCTTCACACCCGGGGCCGCGCGCTTGCCGTCGACCAGCGTGACGTTGATCCAATGCAGCCGGAACCCGCCATCCTCGTAAGGCTCGACGATGATGTCCATGTCCCGCTGCTCGCGCGCGCCGGTCTGGAGATCCTCGACCTCCGCGACGCCGACATAGGTGCCGAAAAAGGGTTCCAGCTGCCCGTCCGCCGCCCAGGCGACGGCGCCGAGCAGGGCTGCCGATGCCGAGGCAGCCGTGACAAGCAGGAGGGGGCGTCGGAGGCAGGGAACGCTCATGCGTGGCGCCATGGCTCAGCTCCCGGCGGGCTGCAGCCGCCCGCGGACCGTGGTCCGCATCTGATTTTCGGTATCGATGGTATGCTCGAGCGACATGACGCCATCCTGCAGCGTGCGTGCCGCCCGGTGGAGGTCGAACCCGCCCCGGTGCGTGAGACCCAGGCTGTAGACGATCAGCGTCGGCCCATCGAGCCGCGCCCAGAGTAGCGTCTCGCCCTCGAGCGGATTGCCGGTGGCGGGCGACGCGAACAAACGGCCGAAGAGCGATTTCTGCTGCTCGTCATAGGCGAACACGCCGGGCCGGTCGGTCGGCTTGAAGCTCGCCTCGTTCTCGCGCCGTGCGAAAATCCCGCTGGCGGGATCGCGATCCAGCGCGATCCAGCGCAGCCGGAAGCCGCCATTCTCGGGCGTGAGGGTGAGGCTTAGGTCCTCCGGGCGGAGCTCGATGCCGAGCTGATCGCCCTCGGCCGTCACCTCCATACCGCGCCACTGGCCGCGGAAATCCTTAAGCAAGACGTCGGCGGCGACGGCGGGCAGCGGGCCGGACAGGGCCATGACGAACGTGATCGCGAGCGGAAGCCGCATGGCGTGGTCCAGTCCTGGTGCCCGCTCGGCACGAGCCGAACGCCTGCTCGTGAACTATGCCTCAACTCGCTCCCAGGTTACAGAGCCTCTTTAGTTCGGCACCGGCGCTCCCGCCTCGGCCTGCTCGATCAACCAGGCGCAGTTGCTATCCTCCGCGAGGCCCGGTTCGATGAACGGGATCGCGGCACCGACCACCGGCAGGACCACGCCCAACCCCAACGCCTGGAGAAACTGCTCGGCGACGGCGCCGCCCTCCGGGCCGACCTCGATTTCCCCGAACGATCCCGTGATCTGGACCGGCGTGGGGGCGAGGACGGGGAACTCGACCTCCTTGGGATTGGACTGCAGCGCGAGGTCGATCCTCTCGCCGCCCAGATCGATCTCCCCGGCTCCGGTGATCAGGCTCGTCTCGGTATCCAGAACCAACGCCTCGACCCCCATGACCCCACCGCTGACGTCGAAACTGGCGACGAAGCAGCGCACCGGCTCCATCTCCTCCGGATCGGGCGCGAAGAAGCCCAGGATCTCCAGCAGGTTCATCCCGAGCTGTTGCACCAGCACGGCGGTCACCCAGCCGCCCTCCACGATGCCGGCGAGCTGCCCGTCCAAGGTCTCGGCCATCTCAGCGACCGAGTTACCTCGCGCCGCGAGCCTCGTCCGGGCATCGAGCCTGCCGACCGCGATCGGCCCCTCGGCGTCGGGAAGCTCGATCTCGAGGATGTCGAAAATGTACTCCGCGTCCGCCCCGTGCAGGCGGAGATCGGCGCTGGCCTCCATCGGATCCTGGCGGTTGTCCAAGGTCAGCTCGCCCGTGAACACGCCGACGCCCAGCTCGAAGCCCAAGGGCGCGATATGCAGCAGGCCATCCTGCAGCCGCGCTTCGATCTGCACCTGATCTACGGGCACCCGCCGCGCGATCACGTTTTGGGCCGCGTACTGAAGCTGCAGGTCGAGGCCGCGCAGGTCCGGGACCGGCACCTCCTCCTCGGGCAGCGCCGCATCGTCCTCCTCGAGCGGCGCCTCGGGGTCAGGCGGTTCCCCCACCACGCCGCCGACGTCGGCGAAGTCCAGCCGGTCGGAGCGGAGATCGGCGCTGACCATCAAGCGCTCGCCGCTGGTGTCCAGGATCACCTCGCCGCCGATGTCCGAATCGCCGATGCGCCCGTCCAGATCGGGAAGCGCCCACCGGTCGTTCTCGTGTTGCAGGCTGGTGCTGAGGCGGTAGGGCGGCGTGCTGGGCAGGCCGAGCCGGAGGATGTCGCCCAGCTCCTCGAGGCTCTCACCTTGGAGGGAGACCTCGACCTGGAGGCCGGTGAAGTCGATCGGCTCGCCGACGCTGCCTTCGGCGTGCAGCTCGGTCTGATCCGTGACCAGCGCGACCTGCACGGGGTAGGGCGCATCCGGGTCGTCCAGGGCCTCGTCGGTGCCGAGTTGGGCCTGCACCGTGATCGGCGTGTCGTGGAACCAGCCCTCGCCGGAGAGGTCGAGGACCAGCACGCGCTCGCGCACGCGGAGCTGCGCGGTCAGCGGCTCGAGGCGAAGGTCCTCCGCCCGCACGTGATCGGCCTGGAGATCGAGGTCGAGGTCGACCTCGGGCAGGGTGGCGAGATCGAGCCCGCCCGGCATGCCGCCCCGGGCGGCGGCGCCGTTCTCCGGCTCGCCCTCCGCCTCCGCGGGAACGAGCTGCCGCAGCTCGTCCACGATCAGCCGGTTGGACTGCAGATCGGCGCGGATGAACGGGCGCGCAGGGCCGAGATCGACCGCCACCTCGCCGAACAGGTTGCTGTCCGCCGCCTCCAGATACAGATCCGACACTTGCCAGCTCTGGCTCTCCTGGATCAGCTGGCCCGCGGCCCGGATCGCCGGCAGCTCGGGTGCCGGCAGCTGCGCGAGCGCCAGCCAGCGCGTCGGGGCGGGGCTCACGATCTCGAACTGCAGATCGATCCCTTCGAGCTCCGTCGGCCGCTCGATCAGGCCGGAAAGCGCGAGCCGGGTCTGCTCGGCGGTGATCCGGGCCTCGATCGGATAGCCGCCCTCGTCCTCGTCGGCGGTGCCGAGCGCGACCTCGATCTCGACCTGCTCGCCCAGCGCCGTCCCCCGCGCGGCCAGCGCCACGACCGGCAGCCCCTCGTGCAGGTGCAGCTCGGCTGCGACGTCCTCCAACGCGAGCTCGGGGCCTTCGAGCCGCCCGGCCGTGTAGGTCAGGTCGACCTGGACCTCTGGCAGCGCCTCGGGATGCAGCCGCGGGTGCCCGTTCACCCAGCTGATCAAGGGTCGCCCCGGGCCTGTGAGCTGAGCGTCGCCGAGTTGTTGCACAGCATCAATCAGCGCTTCTATGTCGTTGTAATACAGTTCATTCGACGCGACATCGGCCTGGATCATCGGCTCCGGCCGGTCAAGGGCGGCCCTGAGATCCCCGGCGAGGTCGCTCTCCCCGGCCCGCGCGGCGAGATCGGTGATCTCCCATTGCTCGCCCTCCCGCGTCAGCCGGCCGGCAAGCTCCAGCCCGGGGAGGTTCGCGCCCGGCAGGCCCGCGAGCTCGAGCAGGGCGGACGGCTCGGGGCTTTGTACATCGAGCTCGACCTGCAGCGCGGCGACATCGAGCGGCCGCGCGGTGTGCCCGGCCAGCTCTACCCGGTTCTGGCCGACCTGGAGGGTCGCCTGGACCGGATAAGCCCCATTCGGCGCCGCACCCGAGCCCAGCTCGACGTCGAAGGCCACGAGCTCGCCCCGGAGTCCGCCCTCGCCGGCCAGCCCGAGCCTCGGGATCCGCTCGTCCAGCTCGGCATCGAGGCGGAGCCGGTCGAGGACCGCATCCGGCGTGATCTCGACCGCGCGGGCATCCAGCTCGATGTCGGCCCGCAGGTGCGGCAGCGCCTCCAGGTTCAGACCCTCACGGGTGA
>CAZXYL010000387.1:0-2993 GCA_964644915.1 uncultured Geminicoccaceae bacterium | reverse complement strand
CGGATCGCGCCCGGGATCGGCGTGGTCTTCGATGCGTCGAGGCGGCCGCGATACTGCAGCTCGAGGTCCTTGTTGTAGCCGAAGAAGTCCGGCGTGCAGACCGCGCCGTAGGCGCGCGCGACCTCCTGCGTCTCGTCGAACACGTAGGGGAAGGGGAGCTGCTTCTCCCGCGCGATCCGCTGCATGTTCTCGAAGCTGTCGTCGGGGTAGGCGAGCGGATCGTTGGCGTTGATCGCGATCGCACCGATGCCGTGCTCCTTGAGCTCCTTCACGTCCCGGATGATGCGATCGAGCACCGCCTTCACATAGGGGCAGTGATTGCAGATGAACATCACGAGCAGGCCCCTCGGGCCGCGCACGGACTCCAGCGTGTAGACCTTGCCGTCGACACCCTTGAGCTCGAAGGGCCTGGCCGGCTCGCCGAAGTTGCAGATCGGGGTCTCGGCAGCCATGGGTCATCCTCCTCTGCTCATCGATCTTCCGGCCATGAACCTAGCGCGCGCGCCCGTGGCTGACGAGGGTGCTGCGCCCGCGGCTCTCAATAGAGCTCGGCCGAGGCGAGCTGCCGCATCCCCTCGTCGACCTGCTTGACCCGGTGGCCACGGCCGACCGCCTTCTGCCCGCGCAGCGTGAGCAGGCCGACGAAGAACAGGCCGATGTAGAACAACGTGCCCATCGCGAGCACGATCTCGCCGGACAGCGGCCCGACGCTCGCCCGCTGCCACAGCTCGTGCCAGGTCATGATCGGCGTCGGATGGATCAGGACCTTGCCCCAGTAGCCGACGATCTGCACGCCGAAGATCCAGGCGTAGTTGCGCCGCAGCCGCCGCCCGAGCGCCTCGAAGAAGCTGATGTGGAAATACACCCCGGTGTAATCGTCCGCGAGCACCTCGTTCCAGCCGTTGTCCGTCCGCAGGCCCTGGCCGCGCAGCATCGGGCCGTAGAAATGGGCCTCAATGACCCGCACGCGGGTGCGCCAGACGTCGAAGAAGCGGTAGCGGCGCGCCTCGAAGATGAGGAAGACCGCGACCAGGAATGACACCAGGACCATCGGCAGGGGCGAGGCCTGCTCCGAATGGAAGGTGACCGAGAGCGCGATGCCGGTGGTCACCACCGCCCAGTTGGTGCTGGCATCCAGACGCGTGCGCCAGATCTTGCTGCGGTACATCTCGCCCCGGTAGAGGTGTGCCAGCGCGCCGATTTCGGCGGCGCCGAAGTGCGGCCGATCGGCAGGTGCCCCGGTGGTCATTTCTCGCCTCCCTGCGCCGTGACCTTGCGGCCACAAGCATAGCGCGTCGCGGCGGGGCGCGCTCCGGTTGCGCTTGTGCCGGTTTCGGCGTCGGGCCATATGCCCCGCCATGTGCCAGCCAGCCTCGCGCGCCGCCCAGATCTCGTGGGCGCTCTACGACTGGGCGAACTCCGCGTTCTCGGTGGTGATCGTCACCTTCGTCTTCGCCACCTACTTCAGCCAGGCGATTGCGGCAGATCCGGTCACCGGGCAGGCGCAGTGGGGCTGGGCGATGACCGCGAGCGGCATCGCCATCGCGTTGACCGCCCCGCTCCTGGGCGCGATCGGGGACGCCTGGGGGCGCCGCAAGCCCTGGCTGTTCGGGTTCACCTGGGCGTCGATCGCCGGCTGCTTCCTGCTCTGGTACGCGCGCCCGGACAACGACTACGTGCTGTTCGCCCTGATCGCGGTCGCGCTCACCAACTGGGCCTTCGAGACCGCTCAGGTCTTCTACAACGCGATGCTGCCGGAGGTCGCCGGCCGGGACCGCATCGGGCGCATTTCCGGCTGGTCGTGGAGCCTGGGCTACTTCGGCGGGATCGTCTGCCTGGCCGTGGTGCTGTTCGCGTTCGTGCAGACGGAAGAGCCGCTGTTCGGCCTCGACCGCGATCAGGCGGAGCACATCCGCATCGCGGGGCCCCTGGTCGGGATCTGGTTCTTGGTCTTCAGCCTGCCGCTGCTGCTCTTCACCCCGGACCGCAAGCCTACCGGTCGGCGCCTGCCCGAAGCAGCGCGCCTGGGCGTGCACAAGCTCTGGCAGACCTTCCGCAACATCCGCCGCTATCGGGACATCGCACACTTCCTGATCGCGCGGCTGTTCTACACCGAGGGGCTGAACACGCTGTTTTTGTTCGGCGGCATCTACGCTGCCGGCACCTTCGGCATGGATATGGCGCAGGTCGTGATGTTCGGCATCCTGCTCAACGTCACCGCCGGCCTGGGCGCGGTCGGCTTCGCCTGGATCGACGACTGGATCGGCGCCAAGCGCACCATCCTGATCGCGCTCGGCGGGCTCATGCTGTTCGGCCTCGCCGCGGTTCTGATCACCGACGTGCTTCTGTTCTGGATCGTCGGCGCCTTCCTCGGCCTGTTCGTCGGCCCCGCGCAGGCGGCGAGCCGCTCGATGATGGGCCGCATCGCGCCCGAGGAGCTCCGCACCGAAATGTTCGGCCTCTATGCGCTCTCGGGCAAGATCACGGCGTACATGGGGCCGTTCGTGCTCGGCACGGTCACCTATATCGCCGACAGCCAGCGGATCGGGGTCGCGACCATCCTCCTGTTCTGGCTGGTGGGCGGCCTGTTGCTCTGGCGCCTGCCGGATCCCGATCGCGAGCGCGCCGGGCTCTCGGAGCAGGCCGTTCCCGGATCGTGATTCGCTAACTGAAAGTCAAAAGCGCAGGCTGGCGCCGATCCTGAACTCGTGCGAGATTTCGCCGTCGGTGCTGCCGAGGCCGACGTCGAGGCGGTTCGCCTCGTAGCCGGACGTCAGGGCCGCGCCGCCGTTCAGCGGGATGCGCAGCTCGAACTCGCTCTCCTTCTCCGGCTCGCCGCCGTTGTAGCGCAGTCCGACCGACGAGCGCTTGAGATGGTCGATGCGGGCCTCGAGACTGCCCTCATCGGTGCCCGCCAGATAGCCGAGCAGACTCTCGACCCGCGTCCCCTCGAGCGTCCGCCCGAGATGCTTGCGCTCGGCGTTGAGCGTGGC